>NZ_JADGDZ010000020.1:31688-47215 GCF_016744625.1 Winogradskyella sp. | reverse complement strand
GGACGAATAAGTTCATCTTTCCACCTTACGAGTTTAGTATCGCTAACGCTATGATTACAAACTTTCATACACCAAAATCAACATTATTAATGATGACATCAGCATTTGCTGGTCACGATTTTATGAAGAAAGCTTATGAAGAAGCAGTAAAAGAAAAATATAAATTCTATTCTTATGGTGATGCCATGCTAATCATCTAATTTTAGAAATAGATATTAATTGAAAGCCTCTTAGTTGAGGCTTTTTTGCTTTTGTAACAAACCCATTTCATTTAAGTATTTTTGCATATAATGGAAATAAAAAAGAAAGATATACGTGCTTTAACTAAAGAGCAACTTCGAGAATTCTTTGTGAAGAATGGAGATAAAGCTTTTAGAGGAAATCAGGTTTACGAATGGTTATGGCAAAAGTCGGCACATAGTTTCGAAGATATGACTAATGTTTCTTTAGAAACACGTCAGATGCTTCAAGATAACTTTGTAATTAATCATATCAAAGTAGATCAGATGCAGCGTAGTTCTGACGGAACTATTAAAAATGCTGTACGTCTTCATGATGATTTAATTGTAGAATCGGTTTTAATTCCAACAGCATCACGTACAACCGCTTGTGTCTCTTCTCAAGTTGGTTGTAGTTTAGACTGTAAGTTTTGTGCCACTGCGAGATTAAAACGTATGCGTAATCTAAATCCAGATGAAATTTATGATCAAGTTGTTGTTATAGATAATGAAAGCAGATTATATCATAACAGACCTTTAAGTAACATTGTATTTATGGGAATGGGTGAACCGTTAATGAACTACAATAACGTACTTAAAGCAATAGATAAAATCACATCACCAGAAGGCTTAGGAATGTCGCCCAAACGCATTGTAGTTTCTACATCTGGAGTACCAAAAATGATTAAGAAAATGGCAGATGATGACGTGAAATTTAAATTGGCTGTTTCCTTGCATTCTGCAATAGATGAAGTGCGTACTTCTATTATGCCTTTTAATGCTACATTTCCTTTGCAAGATTTAAGAGAAGCTTTGCAATATTGGTATACCAAAACAAAAAATAGAATTACCTATGAATATGTAGTTTGGGATGGTATTAATGACCAAAGAAAAGATGTTGATGCCTTAGTTGAGTTTTGCAAATTTGCACCCAGTAAAGTTAATATTATAGAATACAATCCAATTGATGATGGTGAGTTTCAGCAAGCGAATACAAAGGCTATTGATATGTATGTTAAAGTACTAGAATCCAATAATATTACAGTTACTGTAAGACGAAGCAGAGGAAAAGATATTGATGCGGCATGTGGACAGCTGGCTAACAAAAGTTAAGACATAAAAAAAGCGGCAATTTGCCGCTTTTTTTGTTTAAAATATTAAAAACTAATCTTTAGTAACTCTAATCGTTTGAGTTGTGTCTCCTGCCGAAATTTTAACTAAATAAAGGCCATTTGATAACTCTGCTAAATCAATAGACGAATTTGTTATGTCATTTTTCTTAAAACTAGCAACATTTTGACCTAAAAGGTTAAATACCGTAATGTTATCAATTTCTTTTGATGATTTAATATTTAAGACATCAGAAGTTGGATTAGGATAAACACTAAATGTATTTAATTCATTGTCCTCAATTGATAATTCGGCAGCTGTAGTGAAACTCCATACAGGTCCTGGTGTTGTACCAAAGCAATTAACTGCATCTACACTCCAAAAATAAGTTGTATTCACCGCTAATCCAGTAATTGGGTCACCACTTACAAAATTATTAAATGGTTGAGTAGGTGGATTTGTAGTGCCCAAATTCAATGTGTAATCAGCATTAGGATCTGGTCCAGTCCAACTGAATATTGTAGAACTATCAGGCGAAGAGAGACTTACATCTATAGCCGAATCTGCTGGTAAAGGTGTGTTTGTAGCTCCTGGTGCAGCTACATCCGTACATGCAGAAGTAGTGAAACTCCAAATTGGTCCTGCTGTAACTCCAGCACAATTTACAGCTTCAATAAACCAATAGTATGTAGTATTAGGTAACCAACCAAAATTGATTCCACCACCACTATCAAAACCAGAAATTGTTCCTATGTCATCTCCAGTCATTGTTTCGCCAAGAGAAATGTTATAGGTGTCAGCTGCACCACCAAATTCTGCTTCATTCCATTCAAATGGGTTAATATTATTTGTAGTACCATAATTAATTTCTACATCTGTAGCTCCATTAAGAGGAGTTATCGCTGAAGGTACTGGGTCAGGGACATTAACTGTACATTGAAAAACAGAAACATTGTCAAAAGCCCAACCCCATGCAAAGTCACCAACCCATCTAAAACGTACTTGTGCTGTTGCAATATTTGCAAGTTGCGCAGACACATCTATAGATTCAAAACCAAATGCATTTGCGGCACCATATGAAGCAACCTGAGTCCAAGCAGCACCATCACTAGAAACTTCTACAAAACCTTGCCCTCCATAACCAGTCGTAAAACCATTGTTAAATGATAACGTTATTGCTGTAAGACCTACACAACTAAAAACTGGGCTCTCTAGTGCTGAATCTTCTGCAATAGCTCCACCATATCCATCACTATCAAAAATAGCATAATTTCCTTCCATTTCGCTATTTGCATAATAAATGGTATTAGGGTCATTAAAACCAACGGCTTCTCCACCTGTTTCAAAAGTCCATATTTCTCCACCACCAGCAATATCATTATTAGTCCAACCAGCAGGTACAGTTAAGCCTGCTTCAAAATCCTCAGTTAATACAACTTGTGCAAACATTAGACTTGAGGTAAAGACTAACGCGATTAGTAAAGTAATTTTTTTCATAAATTTTAAGTTTTTTGAATTAATTGCACTAAAGTTACAAATAAATAAGATTATGAAATGTTAATTCATCATAATTTTGATTTTAAGAATAAAAAGAGATAGAATTTGTAATTTTACAACGCATTAAGCTATAAATGAAAATAACCGAACAAATAAAACAACCCATTGCTTACGAGATGGAACTTTTTGAACAGAAGTTTCAACTCTCTATGGCAAGTAAGGTTGCATTACTTAACAGAATTACACACTACATTGTTAATCGCAAAGGGAAACAAATGCGGCCAATGTTTGTGTTTTTGGTGGCAAAGATGATGAATAATGGTGAGGTTAGTGAACGCACATACAGAGGTGCTTCAGTTATTGAGTTAATACATACAGCAACTTTGGTTCATGATGATGTTGTAGATGATAGTAATCGAAGACGTGGTTTCTTTTCTATTAATGCCCTTTGGAAAAATAAAATTGCAGTTCTTATTGGTGATTATTTGTTGTCTAAAGGTTTATTGTTATCTATAGATAATAATGATTTTGACTTACTTAAAATTATATCTGTTGCTGTTCGCGAAATGAGTGAAGGTGAATTACTTCAAATAGAAAAAGCCAGACAGTTAGATATAACAGAAGAAATTTACTACGATATCATAAGGCAAAAAACTGCAACCTTAATTGCGGCTTGTTGTAGTTTAGGAGCAGCTTCAGTGAAACCAAATTCACCAGAAGTTGAAGTCATGCGAAAGTTTGGAGAGCTCATCGGTATGGCATTTCAAATAAAAGATGATTTGTTTGACTATGGTAAAGAAGCAATTGGTAAGCCAACAGGTATAGATATCAAAGAACAAAAAATGACCTTGCCACTTATACATGTTTTAAATAACTGCTCGAAAAAAGAAAAAGCATGGCTCATTAATTCAGTAAAGAATCATAATAAAGATAAGAGGCGTGTCAATGACGTCATTGCATTTGTGAAATCTCATGGAGGCTTAGATTATGCGATTTCAAAAATGAAAGCATTTCAAAAAGAAGCCTTAGATTTATTAGAAACCTATCCCGAATCTCAATACAGAGCCTCTTTAAAGCTCATGGTAGATTATGTTATTGACAGAAAAAAATAAAAATTAAAATACTAATAATCAATTAGTTAAAAATTAATTTAAATTATTTTTACTTTCCAGACAACCCTTGGTAACAAAATTGCGTCTTTATTAATAGAAGTGCCATCGTAAATAATACAATGAAAGTTATTCAACTTCATAAAAATGAAACTAAACTTATTCAAAGAGCTGCGAAACACAATCGTGAGGCACAGCATGTTTTGTATGAATTGCATTCGCCTAAAATGTTGAGTGTATGTAGGTACTATATTAAAGACGTGCATCAGGCAGAGGAGGTAATGCTGAATGGTTTTTTTAAAGTATTTAGGTATCTGAAGACATTTAAGAATGAAGGTAGTTTTGAAGGTTGGGTAAGACGTATAATGGTAAGAGAAGCAATTTCATATTTAAGGCAAAAAAAGAAGATTGAATTTGCAACAGAAGATGAGTATATAGAGCACGATTATACAAATAATATAAAGACAAATATTGAAGTTGCCGAAATTCAGCAATTGATAGATAGTTTACCTGAAGGTTACAGAATTGTATTTGTAATGTATGCTATAGAAGGGTACAAACATCGCGAAATTGCTAAATTATTAAATATATCTGAAGGGACATCGAAATCTCAATTATTTAAGGCAAGACAGATGCTACAGAAAAAAATTAAAGAATTAAATAACAGCAGTTATGGCACCAATTAAATTTGAAGAACAGTTAAAAGACAAGCTCGAGAAGCGCACCTTGTCGCCATCAGCGGATGGTTGGTCTAAATTGTCTGAGCGTTTATATACAGATGAAAAGAAATCTAAAAACCCAATATTTTGGTGGTTGAGTATTGCTGCTGGGTTAATTATTATGATTGCTGTATCTATTCAATTTTTTAACAATGGTGATTCAGAAGAAGTAATACCTCAAGTTGTTGAAGATCAGGTAGAAAAAGAACAAATAGAGAATATAGAGAAAAATCTAAATAATACTGAGTCTATTGAATTGGTAATTGAAGGTGATATTCTTAAAGATGAAAAAGGCGGTTCACCAGTTGCAGATGAACCTCAAATTATTGACTATAAAAAAACAGCTCATAAAAAGTCAAAATCTAAAACACAACTTGCAGAGAGTAATAACTCTAGTATTAAAACGAATGTACTTAAGCAAGCGGAAGATTTGAAAAAAGAGTTACCAATGCTAACTAATAAATCTATGATGAAAGATGCAGTTGCAAGTGCTCTTAAGGATTTAAAATCAGAAAATGCATCAGTAACTGATAGAGAAATAGATTCACTATTAAAGCTGGCTAGTAAAGAATTAGTTAAAGATAAGTTACAGAATAAAGCGTCTAAAATCGTTGATGCAAATGCTTTACTAATGAGTGTGGAAGATGAAATGGGACAGTCTTTTAGGAGTAAAGTATTCGATGCACTTAAAGACAGTTACGAAACGGTAAAAACCGCTGTTGCAGAACGTAATAATTAAAACAAAAATCAAATTAAATAAACATCAATAAATCAAAAAACGAACAATTATGAATACAATTACAAGAATAGTAGTGTACTTAATTATCTCATTAACATTTGCTACAGTACAGGCGCAAACAAAAAAGTTAGACTCGCTTAGAAAGGTAGAGGTTGATTTTAAGATTAGTAATTTACAAGAAGATAAGGCTAAAATTGAACAACAAGAAAGAGACGTTCTAAAGTTAAAGATTTCTAAAATCAACAAAAAATTAGACGCTAAGAAGATTACTGCTGAAGAAGCAGAAGATCTTAAAAAAGAAGCTGCAAAAACAGCTGTATTTAACATTGAAAACCGAACTGCAATCATCAACAGTAAAATCGCGCTATTACAAAGAAATGGTTATGATTCTTGGCAATATAGACGAGATGAAGATGATAGAGCATCTATTTCAATAGGATCTAATGGGTTACATTTAAATTTTAGTACTAAAAAGAAAAAACCAAAATACGACATACGTACAAGCAATAAGATGTTATTTGCTTTAGGATTTAATAACACAATTGGAGATGGACAGAATTTAGATGATTCACCATATAAATTAGGAGGTTCAGGTTTTGTAGAATTAGGTTGGGTATGGCAAACACGACTTTTAAAAGAATCTAATTTTGCCAGATTAAACTACGGACTTTCGTTTCAATGGAATAAATTAAATATTAAGAAAAACCAATACTTTGTGCAAGATGGTGATGAAACTATGTTACAAGAGTTTCCATTAAATCTTAAGAAAGCCAAGTTTAGAGTAACTAATTTAGTAATACCTGTACATTTTGAATTTGGTCCATCTAAGAAACGCGATTTTAAAGACAGACTTAGATACTCAACTGATGAGCATTTCAAAATTGGTCTAGGTGGTTATGGAGGTGTAAGAATAGCTTCGCAGCAAAAACTAATTTATGAAGATGAAGATGGTAATCGCGTAAAGAATAAAGAGAGACGAAACTTTAATACGTCAAACTTTGT
Organism: Winogradskyella sp.; assembly: GCF_016744625.1. GTDB lineage: Bacteria > Bacteroidota > Bacteroidia > Flavobacteriales > Flavobacteriaceae > Winogradskyella. Next base: position 40,821 of record NZ_JADGDZ010000020.1, on the reverse strand, counting down.
CTACGGATTAAGTGGTTATATAGGTGTAGGAGACTTGTCTATATATGCTAAATACGACTTAAGTCCATTATTTAAAGATCAGGCATTTGAGCAAAACAATATTTCATTAGGTCTTAGATGGGATTTAGATTAAATAAATTAATCAATTTTTGAGTGTTAAAAGCCCTGATCTGTTTTGGATTAGGGCTTTTTTGGTTTAACAACCTTAGTCTATCTTTAGATTAAGGCTTTATAAATTTAAATCAATTATTTCTTGGTCACTATTTATGTAACCATAGCTTCTCCAATAGATATCACCCATTCCATTATATTTCCAAACGACTTCACCAGAGTTAGTAACTTCCCAAAAGCCGAAGTCTCCTTCAGTTATTAGAGTGTTGCCATTGTCTAGCCTAACAGCTCCAGAGATTCTACCATGATACATCGTAGGATCTGTAAAACTCCAAATTATATTTGGTTCATTGTCTGTATTTGGAATTAGATTATAGTTTTGAGGCATTTCTAATTCATAAACTGTAGAAATATCAACGTCTATTCCATTTTCATAAACAAGGATATTTCCTGAACCTGGTTCATTATTTTGTAGAAAATTTGGAAAATGATTACTATTAAATAAGCGCTCACCAAAATTATTCATATATGTTTCTGGATTTCCAAATCTATATATTAAATCACCTCCTTTGTTGTAATTACCTCCTACACCAGTAGATGCTTGAGCGGATGAAGTGCTATGATCAATAACCCATATTTCACTATATTTATTTACGCTTAAAAATATAACATCATCGTCAGGATCATAATCTATTCCGTTGGCATGCATAATGTCACCATTTTGTGGCAAATTGTAATTTATATCTATTCTTTTAGGATTATTACTAATACTGCCAAAATTTGATGCTGTATTATCGTTATCTTGAATAGTATGCTCAATACTTCTCCATTGCCATGCTATTTGATTTGTTGCAGGATTGACTTCAATAATTTTTTCAGTAAAAATATCTACATCTGTATTCATTCCTATTGCTTGAGCTTCTATAGCGGTTATACGCTCCCATATAATAATAAGAACATTTCCATTGGGCAAAAGTTCTGTATCGTGGTGAGAAATCTGATTGTTGTCAGCGTTAGTGTATTCCCATTCAATATTTCCCTCATTATCAATTAATTGAACAATTCCACCATATCCTCCAAATAGAATATCAGGATTTTCGGCTTTAAATATTCCTAACAATCTACCATCACTAAGAAGCTCTAAATCATTACCAAGATTTTTATCAAAAGTCCATTCTTTAACTTTGTTTCCTGCTTTGTCTAACAAAAAAGATTCTGTACCTCCATTTTTAACAGCGAAGACATATCCATTTTCTATTAAATTGCCATTGTAGACCTCTACATTATCTGTCAGTGTAGGGGCAATCATAATTTTTTGAGAACCTTCATCATCATTATCACAACAATAAATTACTATAATAATAAGGGTGTAAATAATACATTTTATAGTTTTCATAGAAGTTTTTTCACAAATTTAATTAATATTTTCGTATCAATGAATTTATATATTAGAGTACTGTACTTAAAACGAATCTTTATCTTAAATTTACAGACTTGTCATTCCTGCGTAGGCAGGAATCCACAAAACATTGAAAATATTAATTAGATTCCAGTCTTCGCAGGAAAAGTATGATCTCACAAAACTCCATAGCACAAGTATTTGAAACCGCTCGCGTAGAAGAAGTGATTGGTGATTTTGTACAGCTTAAAAAATCGGGTAGTAGTTTTAAAGGCTTAAGTCCTTTTAGTGAAGAGCGTACACCAAGTTTTATGGTATCTCCTGTAAAACAAATTTGGAAAGATTTCTCAACAGGTAAAGGAGGTAATGCCGTAAGTTTTTTAATGGAACACGAGCATTTTACGTATCCTGAAGCGATTAAATATTTAGCAAAAAAGTACAATATTGAAATTGAAGAAACAGAACGTACTGATGAAGAAAAAGCACAAGCAGATACCAGAGAAAGTTTGTATCTGGTTAGTGAATATGCTAATACCTATTTTCAAAAAACGCTTCATAGCACAGACCATGGGAAAGCCATTGGTTTAAGTTATTTTAAAGAACGAGGATTTACAGAAGAGACGATTAAAAAATTTCAACTGGGTTATTCTTTAGATGAGTGGCAAGCTTTTACTGATGATGCTTTAGGCAAAGGTTACAGTATAGATTTTTTATCAGCTACAGGTCTTACTATTGTAAAAGGCGAGAAACGATTCGATAGATTTAAAGGCAGAGTCATGTTTCCAATTCATAGTATGAGTGGTCGTATTCTTGGCTATGGTGGACGTATTCTAACTAACGATAAAAAAGCGGCAAAATATCTCAATTCTCCAGAAAGCGAAATATACCATAAGAGTAAAGTTCTTTATGGCTTGTATTATGCAAAGCAAGGCATAGCGAAAGAAGACAACTGTTATTTGGTAGAAGGTTATACAGATGTGATTCAGTTTTACCAAACCGGAATTAAAAACGTAGTATCTTCTTCTGGTACAGCATTAACACCAGACCAAATTAGATTAATTAATAGACTTACCAATAATATTACAGTACTTTTTGATGGTGATGCTGCAGGTATTAGAGCCTCAATTAGAGGTATAGACCTAATACTAGAACAAGGTATGAATGTAAAGGTTTGTACTTTTCCAGATGGTGAAGATCCAGATAGTTTCGCAAAATCAAATACCTTAGAAGAGCTTACCGAATATCTCAATGAAAATGCTAAGGACTTTATTCAGTTTAAAGCATATTTGTTAGTAAAGGAAGCAAATAATGATCCTATTAAGAAAGCTGAAACGATTCGGGAAATTGTAAACAGTATTGCTAAAATTCCTGATCAGATAAAGCGCGAAATTTATATCCAAGAGTGTGCACGCATAATGGATATTAGTGAGAATGTATTGTTTAGTACATTAGCACAAATTAGTAAAAAAGATTTTCAAGAAGCGAATAGAAAACATAAGCAAGAGCAAAAGGCGTTTGAAGTTGTTAAGAATGTTGAGCAGCCTAAGCAAAAGATAAATGTTCAGTATGAATTAGAACGAAAAATTATCGAAATTTTAATGCTTTATGGTGATAGAACAGAACAGTTTGAAGATTTAATATTAAAGGAAGATGAGGTTTCTGGTGATTTAATTTTAGAACCGACAAAACACGAAGCTCGTGTGTTTGAGAAAATTTATTTAGATCTTCAAGAAGATGAAATGCAGTTCTCTAATGAGCAGTTTAAAACACTTTATTACTCTATTATAGATAAGTTGAATCAAGACGAAAATTTTTCAACCAAAAACTTTGTCAATCAATTAGATCAAGAATCAGCAGGTACTGTGACCAGTATTTTAATGGAAGATGAAAAGTATAATCTTCACGATTGGGAACGAAATCAAATTATTCCTAAAGAAAAAGAACATGCTGTATCACAATTGGTAAGTCAAACTATTTTAAGTTTACGCTGCTATTTAATAGATCAAAAAGTAGCAGAATATAAAAATGAAACCTTAAAAGAGGGCTCGGATACACGCTCAATCATAGAAGATGTAAAAGACTATGTTGGTCTTAAAATGTTATTGTCTCGTAAGTTAGGTAAAGTAATAGGTTAAGTTAAGTTATGATGCTTCGCTTGATGAATTAAATCCACAATATTAGTCACATTTAACTTTTTAAAAAGTCTAGCTTTATAAGTACTAACAGTTTTCTCATTAATATCTAATTCTTGTGCTATCTCCTTGTTTTTTCTACCAATAGAAAGTAGTTTTAATACTTCAACTTCTCTTGTAGAAAGCTTTTTGAATAAACGGCTTCTGCTTTTACGTGTGTCTTCATAGCGTAAGTGTTTATCCATTTTTTCGCTAAGAGATACTTCTCCAGAATGAATTTTACGCACTGCAGCTTCAATCGTTTCAATACTAGCTGTTTTGTTTAGGTAACCAGAAGCTCCTGCCTTAAGTGTGCTAATTGCATAAATCTCTTCGGGTTGATGACTAAACATTAAGACATTAACGTTTTTATTTTCTTTCTTAATGGCTCTAAGTGCAGTAATTCCATTAAGTTCAGGGAGATCAACTTCAGATATAATAACATCAACATCATGGCGTCTTACAAATTCAAATATTTCAATACCGCTGCTTAAGCTTCCGACGACTTTAAGATCTGGTTTGCTATTTAAGAACAGTTCTAGACCAGTTCTTACAATAGGGTGACTGTCAACAATCAGAATTTGTATCATGACAAATTGATTTTGGTTTTTGTTAGGGTTATTTTATTACTATAGCAAAAAGCTATGTCAAGTTTAAAAGTGGATATTCGTTAAACAAAAATAATCAAAAATTAAGCGTTCTTGCTAATTTATTCGATAAAATGCAACAATTATTTTAAATTTTTAGGAATTTCGCAAATTGGTATAGGGATCATCTTGTGTTTGTTTGACCTGTTGTAACGCATAAAAATCTCAAAAACCTCACGTTTTCTACCTTCAAAATCTTCCGCTTTTTTGCCTTTATCTAACATTTGCATTGCCCATTCTAATTCAGGATAAGAAGCTCCAATCTGATCTTCATCACTTCTGGCATCTCCAAACAAACCATCACTAGGAGCTGCATTCATAATAGATTCTGGTACATCTAAATACTTACCAATCTTATAAACTTCAGATTTTAATAAATCTGCTATCGGACTTAAATCTACTCCACCATCTCCATACTTAGTATAAAAACCAACACCAAAGTCTTCAACTTTGTTTCCGGTTCCTGTAACTAATAAACCAAGTAAACCTGCGTGATAGTATAAAGTAGTCATACGTAAACGTGCTCTAGTGTTGGCTAAAGCCATATCAACAGTGGCTTGTTTGCCTTCTAGATTGACTTCTGTTTTAAATTCTTCAAAAACAGGAGTTAAATCAGTACGTGTATCACTTACTTTTGGGAAACGTTTTTTTAACTGTGTAATATGTTCTTGTGCTCTTGTTACATGGCTTGCTGCTTGGTGAATTGGCATTTCTATACATAAAAGATCTAAACCGGTTTTTGCACAAAGTGTTGAGGTTACCGCAGAATCAATTCCGCCAGAAATACCAATAACAAAACCATTAACTCTGGCATTTGTAGCATAATCTTTTAACCAATCTACAATATGATTTACGACCTTTTCTGTTTGCATAATATTTAAAATTTAATGTAAAGAAGTGTACATTTGCACAACAAAAATAACGCAATCGTGTTAGGATTAAAAATGTTTTATGTTAAGCTGATGAGAATTTACATAATTTTAATATTGGGATTGTTTTTTGTGTCGTGTGATGATGATTCTAAACAAGAAAAGGAGATTGCCAAAATTGACACTAACTTTATAGTTGAACGTTTTGATAAGGCTTTTTTAGAAGCCGAACCAAAAGATCTTCTAAAGTTAAAACAAGCGTATCCATTTCTGTTTTCAAAGCATGTGCCAGATTCAGTTTGGATTGGCAGAATTACAGATACACTTCAAAATGAATTGTTATCTGAAGTAAAGAAAACCTTTTCGGAATTTAAAGAGGTAAAGGAAGAATTAACAGGTTTATTTCAACATTTAAAATACTACGACAAAACATTTAGCATACCAAGAGTTATTACACTTACTAACGATGTTGCTTACAGAGATAAGACTATTGTTAATGATTCATTGGTGCTCATTGCATTAGATAATTATTTGGGCGCAGAACATCGCTTTTACCAAAACATACCAATGTATATCACAGCTAATATGAAGAAGAATCAGATAGTTTCTGATGTGGCAGATGGTTATGCTAAAAAATACGTGTATCAAACAAAAAGGAAATCTTTTATTGAAGAGATGATTTATTTCGGAAAGTTGCTTTACTTTAAAGATATAATGATTCCGTTTAAAACTGATGCAGAAAAAATAGGATATACAGAAGTACAGATTAATTGGGCCGAGGCCAATGAAAGTCCTATTTGGAGTCATTTTATAGAGAAAGAATTATTATACAGTTCAGATAATAAATTGTCTAGCCGCTTTATTGCTGATGCACCTTTTTCTAAGTTTTATCTGGAATTTGATAACGAGTCACCAGGACGATTAGGTCAGTATATAGGTTGGCAAATTGTAAAAGCTTATGCGGAAAGAACAGGAGAGGATGTTATGAAAATAATAGAGACTGAGCCTGAAGAAATTTTTAGAAAATCAAAATTTAAACCCAAAAAGTAATGTCTAAGATTATAAAGTCTAAAATAGTGCTAAATGTAGAACTCGATGAAAACCGTGTGCCAGAAAAACTCAATTGGTCTGCACAAGATGGTGGAGTTAATAATGAAGAGGCAAAAGCCATAATGTTATCTGTTTGGGACAGTAAAGCACAAGAAACATTAAAGATAGATTTATGGACTAAAGACATGCCTGTAGATGAAATGAAACTCTTTTTTCATCAGACTTTGGTAACCATGAGCGATTCGTTTTTACGCGCTACACAAGATGAAAAAATGACAGCAACAATGAAAGATTTCTGTGATTATTTTGCCGAAAAATTAGAATTAAAAAAACAATAGACTATAAGTTAATCTCTTCATAGTTTAGACTGAAAAAAAGGAACTGTATTAAAGCACTCCGCGTTCTTTGCTTTTGCGTAATCTGGGTTTTGGCGTTTGTATCTCATAAATTTTGAAGTATCATAAACTTCCCAAATAGTGAGTTCGTTATATTTTCCTGATTTGGTTTTAAGATCAATTTCGTTTTGTTTAATCATTTTAGCAACCGATTCTCGGTCTCCAATTTTCATGATTTTTCTAGAGCTATGGCCTTTGTAAATTTTATTTACAATCCAATAAAATCGAACATGCTTAATAGGTCTTTTTACTGCTTTCCCCATGGAACTTATAACACTTATAGCTTTACCCTGTGCTTCATTTTGTGATACCGTTACAGCTTTATTGTTTGTCTGTTCAGTTTCATTAGAAGTACTTATTTTTGGCAATTCTTTGAGCGTTTTATGTCGTAATAGTGTAATGATAATGAGCTTGTCATCAACTTTAACTGATGTTACAAATCGACCAAGAGGAATATTGTGTAACGGAATTTTTGCTTTATGATGATTTACTATAAACTTTTTTTCAAAGTTGTCATTGAAGATTTCAACTTTATCTATAGGACGTTTACCTTCAAGGATTAGGCTATCTCCAGTTTTATTTAAACTATGTTTTAATTCTTTTGCTCTAACATTAATATTTTGAATTAATGTAGATTTTTGACCATAACCTAATGTTGTCAAAAGCAATAATACTATTGTGCACGCAGTTTTCATTATAAGTAGGTTTTTGTTTTGGGAAACAATACAAACACAAAAATTTTGTGCTTACAGAAGTAAATGTATTGAGAACGGCTATTTTAAGGCTATAACTAAGATGTTTAGCGTTTTTTTTAGGATGATATGTTGACGTTTTCGGCGTATGGTAGGAAAAAGGATGTGAAATGAAATTCAAAGAAAGTTTTAAACGTTACTTTTTCATCAATGAATTACTGTAGTTTGTTTTCGTTAAAACCAGTAAGTCATTCAATAACTTGATGCAATTCTTCTTTCGTTCTGCCTTCTTTTCGACTTTTTTTCGAGTGTCGTTTTTATTGTCTGTATTTTATTTTTCAGATTATCTAAGAACTAGTATATTGATTTTTAAATAGCATCATCATTTTATGATCATAGTAGATGCCACCTACTTTTATAAAATTCTTTTGAATTCCATATTCGATAAACCCTATTTTTTTATAAAGTTTTTCTGCATGTTTATTGGTTGAGATAACATCAATTTCAATTTGTTCAATACCCTTCTTCTTAAAGGCTTCATCTATGGTTACTTTAATTAGGCTTAAACCAATCTGTCGCCCTTGATAATCTGGATTGACATACACTTGAATTATTCTTCCTTTGTGATTTATTTTTGTTCTGTCATAACGATTAAAACCAGAAATTCCAATCAAAGTATCGTTCATAAATGCTCCAATAACAAAATTGTTTACATCAGATTTTTCTATATAAGTTTGAAAAAACAGCTTCTCTTTTGCTTTCTCATCATGGTAATTAGAGGTAAAATACATTGGGTATTTCTTTAGACATTTCAATCTCAATTCTCTATAAAAAATTGATTCTTTGGGTTTCAGTTTTCGAATTTCAATGTCCATTCTAACCAATAGCTTAACTTTTTAAAATTATTGTTTTTTCCGCAAAAGCCTTAAACTGTCGTAACCATTTTTCTGCAGGTTTTTTGTACATACTCGGAAACAGTATTGCTATAAGTCTTGGCATTATCCAATTTATACGAGTGTACTCATACTCGTATTCGTATCTGGTTTCATTATCACTAAGCGCTGTGAAATTGCATTTCATGGTGTTGTCCATATGAATATGATAGAAACTAGCTTCAAATGTATGTGGTAAATCATTTTTAGTAATGGTTTCGGTTAATTCCATTTCGTTTTTACCATGTTTATAATACATTTTAGAAACAGCACCAGTTTGTCCTTTGTTTCCACTAACATGGACTTTTCTTACAAACCCATCTTGGTATTCCTTTAGGTTATTTGGGTCTGCAAAAAGTGCAGTGACTTTATCTAGTGATTGGTTAATGTCTATAAATCCTTTATGTATCATTTGGTGAGGGTTTTATTAAAGTCAACGGCTCTATCAATCCAGTATTCAAGATCAATATCCATGTCAAAACCAGACGGTGTTACAAAAATGTAGCCTTTCATTGGTCTTCCTGTAAAATCCATGGGTAAGCATCCTTCTTTTTCTATCTCTTGTTTGTATGCTTCAATACCAATTTTTGCCATTAAGAGACTATCTCCAAATTTTTTATCTATATGTATACCACAACACATTTTATCGTTAACCATAAATACTAAACCTCCCATCATTTTCTTATCGTAAAAAGGAACGTTTTTAGATTGCATAATTTGGCGGATTCTATCTCCGAGATGTTCGTCGTAAGCCATGTTTAAAGATATTAATTTTATTTGAAATCAATTTATATGCATCCAATAAAATAATTACAATTTAAGTTACAGTTGCCTAATTCTATAGTTTGTGTATCATGCTAAAATCTA
>NZ_JADGDZ010000020.1:0-31678 GCF_016744625.1 Winogradskyella sp. | reverse complement strand
GATTAGGATTGTACTTCAGTGAATTTAAAGAAAAAAATAAAAGCTATTTTATATTGTTTTCTGACGAGAAGTAAGGAGAAACGTTAAAAAAATCTGAGCTCAAAGCGTTAATGTAATTTGGGTTGCTGACTTGCTTTTCTATAAAAGCTCTTTTGTCATAGACCTCCCAAATGGTTAGCTCGTTAAGCCTTCCTTTAAGGGTCTTTATTTCTAATTTATGCTTTAAAATTAGTTTATCTGCTGATTCCTTATTTACCAATCTCATTGATTTTCGCGATGTACTACCATTATTGATCTCATATTTAACCCAATAATAAGTGTTAATCTTATGTGTTGCTTTTTTTTGTCTTCCGGATAGTAATTGCGCATGCCTATCTACATAAATTGTTTTTTTAGAGTTTACATCAGACTTCACTAATCTGTTCCTTATTGTTGTAGAATCTATAATGATTATCTCTGTGTCTTTAATTTTGTATGTAGGAACAGGAGGTTTTATATAGCCTGAGAACACGATTTCGTTTTCAACAGTTAGAGCTTTAGCAATAGGCTTTGATACTAAAGAATTATTTAAAATAGATGTCTTAAGTTTTTTTGAGATATCATCAATTTGCTCATGTCTCAATAAAGTTATTAAGATTCGTTTGTCAATTAATTTTGCTTGAACAACAAGTCTGCCTAAAGGAGTGTCGTTTAATGGAATCTTTGTTTGATTACCTTCAACTTGTATCGTTTTTTCGAAATTTTGATTAAAAATTTCTACTGAATAAATTCTTCGTTCACCTTCTAGTATTAAACTGTCTCCGTTTATGCTTAAACTTTGCTTTAATTCTTTTGCGCGATAATTAACGTTTTCAAGTAATGTAGACTTTTGGCCATAGCAAAATATGGTCAATAGAAGGGAGAGGAATATGCATGCTTTTTTTAACATAACACTTTAATAAATGGATTAATTACGCTGTTATATCCTTTAGTTTTAAAATATAATAGTGCTTTCATTAGCTAAATTAGAGACTTATACCTGACTTATAATATATCTAAGATGCTTTGCGCTTTTTATAGCTAAGGAGCTCAGGTCTCCGCTATAATGCAGAAAAGTAGGATTTAAAAAGTGCAAATTTGCTCTGTATTGATTCGTAATTTATTTAAATTAGCCTATGCGAAAAATATTATTTGGAGTCATTATTACCTTGATTGTTTTATTCACGTTTAAATATTGCGGAGATAAGCAAGAAGATAAAACTGTATTGAAAGAAAACACAGCTTTAATACAAGAACAGATTAAAAATGTTGGTAAACTCGTTGTTACCGAAGGTCATTTTAGTGAGGTGTTTACGTATAAAAACTCTAAAGCTGTATTTGGGGACTTGTTTGAGGCAGAAAAACAAGCTATCGTAATTGTTAATGCAGACGTAACAATAGGATATGATTTAAGTAAAATTGAATACAAAATAGATCAAGAGAATAAGATTTTACAGGTATTAAGCATGCCAGAAGAGGAAATAAAGATCAGTCCAGATTTTGAATATTATGATATTCAGGCTGACTATTTAAATCAGTTTGAAGCAAAAGACTACAACGAAATTAAGGAAACGGTGAACACCTCACTAATGAAAAAAATTGAAGCTTCAGATTTAAAATCAAACGCTCAGAATAGATTAGTAAGTGAACTTTCAAAATTCTTTATTCTAACTAATTCTTTGGGTTGGACATTACAATACAATGAAAATCCTGTTAAAGATTTGAATCAGCTAAAGAATCTGGAAGGGCTTTTGGATTAGTTTTTAGCTCATCTTCCGTTGCAAACTAACCATTCCTCCGCCATTTATAGCATCAATACCTCTAAACTTTAATGTGCTCGTTGCACTACCAGAACGCATACCACTAGCACAATATGCTATTACAGGTTTGTTTAGTTTTTTAACCTCATTAATTCTATTGCCTAATTCCTGAAGTGGAATATGTAAGGCATTTTTTATATGACCTCCTTGGTATTCACTTCGTGTTCTAACATCTAAAATAATGGCACCTTTTTCAATATATTCAGCAACATTATTAGTTGACTTTCCAAATAAAGCATTTAATAATCCCATGTTTTTTATTTTAGACAAAATTCTGAAAACTTCTCAGAACAATAAGTAACCAAAGTTACATTTAATTTACACTAACATAAAAATCTTTCTATTTTAGTACTTTATTTAAGCATGAAAACTGAAACACGTCAAGAAGAAATTATAAGAGTAGCTGCCAAGTTATTTAAAGAAAAAGGCTATAGTGCTGTAACTATGAGAGATCTAGCAAAGGCTATGGGTATCAAAGCCGCAAGTCTTTATAACCATATTAATTCAAAGCAGGATATTTTAAATGCTATTATAATTTCATTGGCCGAAGAGTTTACAGAAGGTATGAAATTAATTCAATCCTCTAATGAATCTTGTATAGATAAGCTTAAGAAAATTATTGAATTGCACGTGAGGATTTCTAGCCAAAACATTTATGGTATGGCATCCTTAAATAACGATTGGATGCATTTAGAAGAAAAACTCGATTATTACCAAAAACTACGTGTCGATTATGAAGATGATTTTAGAATAATTCTGAAAGATGGCATAGCATCTGGAGAAATAGTTAATGCTCAGCCCGAAGTGATGATGTTTTCTATCTTAACTACATTGAGGTCCCTTTATATTTGGGTACCTAAAAAAGAAGACCTTAACCTTGTAGAATTATCGAATACTCTAAATCAAATCTTGGTAAAAGGAATTAACAAATAGTTTAGAATATATTTTATAACTTTGTAAAACAAACTAACAAGCGTTAGTTTGTTTTTTAAGTAGTTTTATGGCAGAATTTTACAATATAAAAGTTGCGGATATTTATAAGGAAACTGAAGATACTTCAGTTGTTACTTTCGAAATCCCTTCAGAATTAAGAGAAGCATTTAAATATAGACAAGGTCAGCATTTGACTTTAAAAGCTGATATCAATGGAGAAGATGTGCGTCGATCATATTCCTTGTGCTCAAGTCCAATTGAACATCAATGGAAAGTAGCAGTTAAGCTTATTCCTGAGGGGAAATTTTCAACTTTTATAAATAAAGAATTGAAAATTGGAGATCAACTTGAAGTGATGCCACCAAGTGGTACATTTGGAGTTCCAATTAAGCCAGATGAGCAAAAAAACTATTTGTTCTTTGCTGCTGGAAGTGGAATCACACCAGTTCTGTCCATGATTAAAACGCATTTAGCTGAAGAGCCTAATTCTACATGCAAACTGTTTTATGTAAATAAAACGGCAAAATCCATTATCTTTAAAGAAGAATTAGAACAGCTTAGAAACACCTATTTTGGAAGATTAGAAATTTATTATTTCTTAACCAAAGAGCGTCGAGATATCGATTTATTCAATGGTAGGTTTGATGATCAAAAGATGAAAGTTTTAACTAAAACATTCATCGATGTACCAGACACAAGCGAAGTATTTCTTTGTGGTCCAGAAAAAATGGTGAATTATGTAAGCGAATACTTAATAAACTCTGGTTTGCCAAAGGAACTTATTCATTATGAATTGTTTGTTACAGGACTTTCAGAAGAAGATATAAAGCGAGCAGAACGCCTTTCGCAACAAAACGTTGAAGGTGTTGAGGTTACAATTGTAGATGGTGGTAAAGAATTCGAATTCACCATGACTAAAGACTACGATAATATCTTAGATGCAGCATTAGGTGCAGGTGCAGATTTGCCATTTGCTTGTAAAGGAGGAGTTTGTAGTACTTGTAAATGTGAAGTAAAAGAAGGCTCGGTAGAAATGAAGATTAATTATGCCTTAGACGATAAAGAAGTATCACAAAATCTGGTATTAAGCTGTCAGTCCGTGCCAACTTCTAACAAAGTAGTAGTCGATTTCGACGTGTAAATAAGATATGTCATTCCTGTGAAATCAAAGATTCACGAATTTAATAAAATAGAATTATTGAATATGCAGGAAACTATAATATATTGAAAAAGAAAAATTAAAGTTCAACACGCTAAAGGCTAAAACCCAATAGCAAAAAGCTTAGAATAATGAGTGAAGAACAAATTAAAAATTTAGAGGATCAGTTTGAAGCACGAATTGCACGTGACGAAAAAATTGAACCTAAAGATTGGATGCCAGATAAGTATCGTAAAACGCATATTAGACAAATGTCGCAACATGCACATTCCGAGGTTGTAGGTATGCTTCCAGAGGGAAACTGGATTACTAGAGCACCTTCGTTAAGACGTAAGGTGGCTTTGTTGGCTAAGATTCAAGATGAAGCTGGTCATGGTTTGTATCTCTATTCTGCAACAGAAACTCTAGGTGTTTCACGTAATGAACTTTACGATCAATTGCATTCTGGAAAGGCTAAATACTCAAGTATCTTTAATTACCCTACAATAACTTGGGCAGATATGGGAGCAATTGGTTGGTTAGTAGATGGTGCGGCTATTATTAATCAAGTGCCATTATGTAATACGTCATACGGACCATATGCTAGAGCTATGATTCGTGTATGTAAAGAAGAAAGTTTTCACCAACGTCAAGGTTATGAAATCATGATGAAATTGGCTAACGGAACACCTGAGCAAAAAGATATGGCTCAAGATGCATTGAATCGTTGGTGGTGGCCAAGTCTTATGATGTTAGGACCTACAGATGATAAATCCGTACATACAGCACAATCTATGAAATGGAAATTGAAACGAAAGTCAAATGATGATTTGCGTCAGCAGTTTATAGATCAAACAGTTCCTCAAGCTGAATTAATTGGTTTAACAATTCCGGATGCAGATTTAAAATGGAATGAAGATAGAAAAAGTTATGATTTTGGAGAAATCGATTGGGATGAGTTTTGGCAAGTAGTTAAAGGTCATGGTCCAATGAATAAAGAACGTATGAAAGCTAGAGTTGGTGCATGGGAAGAAGGCGAATGGGTTAGAGATGCAGCAATGGCTCATGCCAAAAAGAAACAAGAAAGAAAACAAAAACAAGTAGTTTAAATTGTTTGTCCCCTTGAGCGCAGTCGAAAGGTCGTCAAACAAATAAATAAAATAATTATGTCGGATAAAAAAAACTGGCCACTTTGGGAAATCTTCGTTAGAAGTAAAAACGGATTAGAACATAGACATTTTGGAAGTCTTCATGCTGCAGATGCAGAAATGGCTCTGGAGAATGCTCGTGATGTCTACACAAGAAGAAATGAAGGTGTAAGTATTTGGGTTGTAGAATCTAAACATATAACAGCTTCAAATCCAGAGCACAATGGAGAATTATTTGAGCCTGCTCAAGATAAAGTCTATCGTCACCCAACATTTTACGATTTACCAGACGAGATAAAACACATGTAATACTTATGTCATTCTGAAGTTGTTTCAGAATCTCATCAAGCAAAATATTAAACATGAAAAACGAAAATTTATATAATTACATTCTTGGTATCGCAGATAACAGTCTTGTCCTAGGACAACGAATGGGTGAACTCTGTGGTCATGGACCAAGTTTAGAAACAGATATCGCGTGCACTAATATTTCATTAGATTTATTTGGGCAAGTACGTAGTTATTTTCAGTATGCTGGAAAAATTGCTGGTGATGACAGAACCGAAGATGATATTGCCATGCTGCGTAAAGAGCGCGAGTATAGAAATGTATTGTTGGTAGAACAACCCAATACAAATTTTGCATATTCGATTGGCCGTCAATTTTTGTTTGATGTTTATCACTTAGCATTTCTTTCAGAATTACAGAAGAGTAAAGATTTGACACTTTGCGCTATTGCAAATAAGTGTATCAAAGAAGTGAGTTATCATGTTCGATTTTCTTCAGATTGGGTAAAACGATTGGGAGATGGTACAGAAGAAAGTAGCAGAAAAATGCAAGAAGCTATTAATGATTTGTGGACATATACTGATGAATTGTTTCATCAAACAGAAGCGGATAAAGTTATGGTTTCAGAAGGTATAGGTGTTGATGTTACTAAGTTAAAAGAGAATTACTATAAACAAGTAAGTTATCTTTTAGATGAAGCTGATCTTCAGGTTCCTGAATCTAAATGGTTTCAAAAAGGAGGTAAAGAAGGGATTCATACAGAACATTTAGGGTTTTTATTAAGTGATTTGCAATACATGCAACGGACCTACCCAAATATGGAGTGGTAACAATCTTTTGATTTGTAACCTTGAGCTTGTTTTAGGAGCTCATCAAAATAATTATGACAGCAACAGAACAAAACATAAACGATAAACTAATTTCAATCTTGGAGCAGGTTTCAGACCCTGAAATTCCGGTATTATCAATTATGGATATGGGTGTTGTGCGTTCTGCGGTAATTATTGATAATATTGTTAAAGTTGAAATCACGCCAACATATAGTGGCTGCCCAGCAATGGATGTTATTGGTGACGATATCAAAATGGCATTAAAGCATGCAGGCTACGAGTCTGAAATTGATTTGATTTTACATCCTGCTTGGACAACAGATTGGATTACTCCAAAAGGTCGAAAAGCATTAGAAGATTATGGCATTGCTGCACCTTTAGATGCCGAAGCGGATAAAGATGTATTGTTAAACGAAAAACGAATCGTTAAGTGTACTAATTGTGGTTCACAAAACACACGATTGGTAAGTCAATTTGGTTCAACTGCATGCAAAGCACAATTTCAGTGTGATGATTGCCAAGAACCATTCGACTATTTTAAATGCTTAAAGTGATAACGTCATTCCGAGCGAAGCGTGGGAATCTCATCATAAGATTGCAACGTCTTTCATCTTCGCAATGACAATAAAAAATATGAGCGACAAAAAATCTTTAATATTAGGGCTTAGAACTACTATATATATGGTAGATGATATTGTTAAAGCGACTGAATGGTATTCAAAAGCCTTTAATACCAAACCCTATTTTAATGAACCATTTTATGTTGGCTTTAATATTGGTGGATATGAACTAGGATTACAATCTGAAGAAAGAGATCTAAACTCTAAAACAGAAAATGTATTTTCATATTGGGGAGTTGACGACATAGAGGAGGCATATAAGTACTTAATAAGTTTAGGTGCCACAAAACACGAAGAACCAAATAATGTTGGTGATGATATTATGGTAGCAAGCCTCTACGATCCGTGGAATAATGTCATTGGAATAATTTATAACCCACATTTTAAATTATCAAAAAAGAATGAGTAATTCAATAGAATTAAAAATTGAAAACAAAGTAGCATACATAACACTAAATAGACCAGAAGTCTTTAATAGTTTTAATCGTGAGATGGCTTTAAGTCTTCAAGCGATTTTAGATGATTGTGAATCTAATGCAGATGTAAGAGCAATCGTTCTTACAGGAAACGGCAAAGCCTTTTGTGCTGGTCAAGATTTAAAAGAAGTTACAGACCCTGAATTAAATCCTGGGTTTAAAAAAATATTAGAGGAGCATTACAATCCAATAATCACGAGAATACGATCAATTAAGAAACCTATTATCGGAGCTGTAAATGGAGTTGCTGCTGGTGCAGGAGCAAATATTGCACTAGCTTGTGATATTGTTGTTGCTCATGAAAAAGTGAGTTTTATACAAGCCTTTAGTTTAATTGGTTTAGTGCCAGATAGTGCTGGTACATTCTTTTTACCACGTTTAATTGGCTTTCAAAAAGCACAAGCCTTAGCGATGTTAGGTGATAAGATTTCTGCAAGCGACGCAGAAAAAATGGGAATGATATATAAATCAGTCCCTTTAGAAGAATTTGAAGAAGCGATTTCTAAACTAGCAATAAAGCTAGCTAATATGCCAACAAAAGCCTTAGGTCTTATTAAAGAATTATTTAATAAGTCAATGACCAATACTTTAGAAGATCAATTGGCTTTAGAATCTAAATTACAAATTGAGGCAGCACAGAGTAACGATTATGCTGAGGGAGTAGCAGCATTTATTGAAAAGCGAAAACCAAACTTCAAGGGCAATTAATTGACTAAAGAAATACTCATACAAGCTAGAGAACGTATAAGTCCGTATATTCATAAAACACCTGTACTCAGTTCGGGATTATTGAATGATATGGTCGGAACTCAAGTAGTATTTAAGTGTGAGAACTTTCAAAAAATGGGTGCTTTTAAAATGAGAGGAGCATCCAATGCTATTCTATCCCTTTCAGAAGAAGAAAGAAGAAGAGGTGTAGTTACACATTCGTCAGGGAATTTTGCCCAAGCAGTATCACTTGCAGCTCAAAAACTTGGAGTAAAGGCTTACATAGTAATGCCAGAAAATGCTCCTCAGGTTAAAAAAGATGGAGTAAAAACATATGAAGGTGAAATTATAGAGTGTAAATCGACACCGGAAGCACGAGAAGAAACAGCTGATAGAATACAAAAAGAAAAAGGAGCTTCATTTCTACATCCATCCAACCAAGATGAGGTAATTTATGGAAATAGTACAGCTGCGATAGAACTATTAGAAGAATGTCCTAATTTAGATGTAATTTTAACACCAGTCGGAGGAGGAGGGCTAATTGCAGGAACGGCTTTAGCAGTGCATTATTTTTCAGACAACTGCAAAGTGATTGGAGGAGAACCGATGGAAGCCGATGACGCCTTTCGCTCTTTAATTTCTGGAAAAATTGAAACTAATGATAGTTTTCATACAGTTGCAGATGGATTAAGAACTAATTTGGGTGATCGAAATTTCCCGATTATTCAAAAGCATGTCGATAAGATTATCCGTGTTGAAGAAGACGAGATTATAAACGCGATGCAACTGATTTGGGAGCGAATGAAGATTATTATAGAACCATCGTCAGCTGTTCCTTTTGCAGCAGTATTGAAGAATAAAGAAGAATTTGAAAATAGAAACGTCGGAATCATTTTATCTGGCGGTAATGTAGATGTGAAAAATCTACCGTTTTAATATAAAACTATGAACGTAGGAATTATAGGTTCAGGAACAATGGGAAGTGGTATCGCACAAGTTGCGGCGACTTCTGGTTGTAAAGTAAAACTATACGATACTAATGAAGTTGCTTTAGATAAAGCCAAAGCAAGTCTCGAAAAAATCTTAAATCGTTTAATTGAAAAAGGACGTATTGATGCTGATGAAAAGAATAGGATTCAGTCTAACATCAGTTATGTAGATAATTTGAAAGATTTATCAGATTCAAACTTAACTATTGAAGCCATTATTGAAAATCTTGATATAAAAAAGAAAGTATTTTCAGAATTAGAAAGCTATGTATCTGAAGATTGTATTATAGCATCAAACACATCGAGTTTGTCGATTGCATCTATAGCAGCATCTTTAGAGAAACCTGAACGTTGTATTGGAATTCATTTTTTCAACCCAGCACCTTTAATGAAATTGGTTGAGGTCATTCCTGCAATTCAAACTTCTGAAGAGGTACTTCAAAAGTCAATTGAAACGATTTCAAATTGGAAAAAAGTAGTAGCAGTAGCTAAAGACACACCTGGTTTTATTGTTAATAGAGTAGCACGACCATTCTATGGAGAGTCATTACGAATTTATGAAGAGGGTTTAGCAGATTTTGCAACTATTGACCATAGTTTAAAATCATTAGGTGGTTTCCGTATGGGACCATTTGAACTCATGGATTTCATTGGTAACGATGTTAATTATACAGTTACAGAAACAGTGTTTACAGCCTTCTATTTTGATCCAAGATATAAACCAGCATTTACACAAAAGCGTTTTTCAGAAGCAGGTTATTTAGGTAGAAAATCTGGAAAAGGATACTACGATTACCAGAATGGTATGAGTAGTGCTGAATTTATTTTAGCATCTGCCAATAAAGATGAAAAACGAGCACAACAGATATTCGACAGAGTGCTAGTAATGTTAATCAACGAAGCAGCAGATGCTCTATTTTTAAATGTTGCATCAGCGGAAGATATCGATAACGCCATGACTAAAGGCGTAAATTATCCTAAAGGCTTATTGACTTGGGCAGATGAAAAGGGAATTGATTGGTGTGTATCTAGATTGGATGAATTATACGATGAGTATCACGAAGATAGATACCGTTGTAGCCCTTTATTGCGTAAATTGAACAAAGAAAATAAGACCTTCTTTTAACAGGAACGTCAGTTCGAGTGAAATTGCTTTTTTAGCAATTTTGTATCGAGAACTAATAAATATGAAAGGAGAACAGATTCCACATAAAATGCTAAGTCAGGATGCTTTTAGCCAATGGCTAGGTATAGAAATTTTGGTATGTGAAATAGGGAGATGCAAATTAGGAATGACTATAAGAAAAGATATGATTAATAGCATGAACAAAGCTCATGGAGGTGTTAGTTACACACTTGCAGATACAGCATTTGGATTTGCAGCAAATACACATGGTAAATATGCAGTTTCTATTGAAACGAGTATCAATCATATTGAAGCATTAGTTGAAGGTGACTATTTAGTTGCAGAATCAGTTATAGAAAAAGTAAAAAATAAATTGGGGTTTAATATCATTGAAGTAAAACGAGGTGATGAATTAGTAGCACTTTTTAAAGGTGTTGTATACAGAACTCAAAAAGATTGGGGTTAATTCCTGCGCAGGCAGAAATCTCGTAATTAAGAGTTGTAAATTATATTTGAAGTAGAATTAATAGATACCCACTTACGTGGGCATTAAATATGAAAGAAGCATACATAATAGATGGTGTTCGTACACCAATAGGAAATTACAAAGGAACCTTATCAGCTGTTCGTACAGATGATTTAGGAGCTTTGGTAATTGCAGAAGTTGTAAAACGAAATCCAAATATTCCAAAAGAAGCTTACGACGATGTTATTATGGGTTGTGCTAACCAAGCAGGTGAAGATAATCGTAATGTGGCACGTATGTCGTCATTATTAGCAGGATTACCATTTACAGTGCCTGGAGAAACAGTGAATCGATTATGTAGTTCAGGATTATCAGCAATCATTCATGCAAATCGCGCTATAAAAGCAGGAGATGGAGATGTTTTTATTTCAGGTGGTGTTGAGAATATGACAAGAGGTCCTTATGTTATGGCAAAGCCATCAACAGCATATGGAGGTGATTCTAAAATGTACGATTCAACCTTTGGATGGCGTTTTATCAACCCTAAAATGCAAAAATTGTATGGCACAGATGGTATGGGAAACACTGCTGAAAATCTTGTAGAGAAGTATAACATCTCTAGAGAAGACCAAGATAAGTTTGCTTATTGGAGTCAGATGAAAGCAACTAAAGCTCAAGAAAACGGACGACTAGCTAAAGAAATAGTTACTGTCGAAATTCCACAACGTAAAAAGGATTCAATTCAATTTTCAAAAGATGAGTTTGTAAAACCAACAACGTCTTTAGAAGTTTTAGGGAAATTAAGAGCAGCCTTTAAAAAAGAAGGAGGAAGCGTCACAGCAGGAAATTCTTCAGGATTAAATGATGGAGCTGCTGCAACTATAATAGCATCAGAAGATGCAGTAAAAAAGTACAACCTAAAACCAATAGCGAGAATTGTTAGTTCTGCTGTGGTTGGTGTTGAGCCAAGAATAATGGGAATTGGCCCAGTACAAGCATCTAATAAAGCATTAGAAAAAGCTGGATTGACGATGGATGATATAGATGTTATTGAGCTTAACGAAGCATTTGCTGCGCAAGCATTAGCCTGTACAAGAGCTTGGGGAATTGCAGATGATGACCCAAGATTAAATCCAAATGGAGGTTCGATTGCTATTGGTCATCCACTTGGAGTTACTGGAGCAAGAATAGCGTATTCTGCAGCTTTAGAATTACATGAACAAAACAAAAAATATGCATTAGTAACGATGTGTATTGGTGTTGGACAAGGATATGCTGCAATTATTGAAAGAGTTTAAAAGATTTGTCATTCCGCACTTGATGCGGAATCCATTATAAATTGAATTATATGAATAAGATTCAACACTATGTCCAAGGAAATTGGACAACTGGAAAAGAAGAAGGAATACCAATCCATGATGCAATTACTGGTGAGGCATTTACAAGCGTTGCTATTGAAGGATTAGATATTCCAGAAATTCTTAACTACGGAAGAACAAAAGGTAGTGAAGTACTTCGTAAAATGACCTTTCAAGAACGTGGGAATATGCTCAAAAGTTTAGCATTATATCTTACGAAAAGGAAGAATGCTTTTTATGAATTAAGTTATAGAACTGGAGCAACAAAGGTAGATAGTTGGATAGATATCGAAGGTGGTTTTGGAAACTTATTCGCGAATGCATCATTAAGAAAATTATTTCCTAATCAACCATATCATGTAGAAGGAGATGCTATCGATTTATCTCGTGGTGGACGTTTTATGGCACATCATATTATGGTGCCAAAAAAAGGTGTTGCTGTGCATATCAACGCATTCAACTTTCCGGTTTGGGGAATGTTAGAAAAATGCGCAGTGAATTGGATGGCTGGAGTCCCAGCAGTAGTATTACCAGCACCTTCATCTTCTTATTTAGCTGAAGCGGTTGCAAGAGAAATTATAGCTTCAGGTATTTTACCAGAAGGAGCATTGCAAATCATAAACGGAACAGTAAAAACAATTTTAGATACTGTTGAGTCTCAAGATGTAGTCACCTTTACAGGTTCTGCTCAAATAGGACGTTTGCTAAAAGCACATCCAAGATTAATACAAGAATCTGTGCCATTTACGATGGAAGCCGATTCTTTAAATGCTTCTATCTTAGGTGAAGATGCAGTACCTGGAACACCAGAATTCGACTTATTCATCAAAGAAGTTCGAAAAGAAATGACCGTTAAAGCTGGGCAAAAATGTACAGCAATTAGACGAATCATTGTTCCAGAAAGGTTAGTAGAAGATGTTCAAATTTCATTAGGCAAAGCTCTAGATAAAGTAACGATTGGTGACCCAAGACTTAAAGAAGTACGAATGGGATCTCTAGTGAGTCATCAACAAGTGCAAGCAGTTAGAGATTCAGTCAACGATTTAACTAAAGAAGCACAGATTGTGTATGGTGATTTAGATAAAATTGAAACGATTGGAGCAGACGCTAAAAAAGGTGCTTTTGTAAGTCCAATATTATTACGTGCAGATCATCCATTTCAAAGTACAGTGATTCATGAGCGCGAAGCATTTGGACCAGTGAGTACCATAATGCCTTATAAAAACTTAGACGAGGCTATTTTATTAGCCCAAATGGGTAAAGGTTCATTGGTGTCTTCGATTGCGACTAATGACGATAAAATTGCAAAAGACTATGTTGTAAATGTAGCAAGTCACCATGGACGTATTATGGTAATAAATCGTGATATGGCAAAGGAAAGTACTGGTCATGGTTCGCCACTACCTTATTTGGTGCATGGAGGTCCAGGACGTGCTGGAGGTGGAGAAGAAATGGGAGGTATGCGAGGTATTAAGCATTATCTGCAACGTACTGCAATTCAAGGCTCACCAACAACAATTACAGAGATTACTGGGATTTACCAACAGAATGCAAAATATACGGAAGCAGAACAGCATCCATTTAAATACCATTGGGAAGACATCCAGCCAGGAATGTCTATGAAGACGCATAAACGTACATTCACAGATACCGATATTATCAACTTTGCAAATGTAACTTGGGATCATTTCTATGCACATACAGATATTACATCTTTGGATGGAAGTATTTTCGAAAAGAGGACTGCTCATGGTTATTTCATTATTTCAGCAGCAGCAGGATTATTTGTGTATCCGAATAAAGGTCCAGTGTCTGCAAATTATGGATTAGAAGAATGTAGATTCCTTCGTCCATTATACCATAACGATACGATATATGTACGTTTAACATGTAAGCAAAAAATAGATCGTGATGTGGCGAGTGCAGAGCATCCAAGCGGAATCGTAAAATGGTTTGCAGAGATTTTTGATGCAGATGATGAGTTGGTGGCTTTGGCTACAGTTCTTACTATGGTACAAAAGAAGCAAGAGACTTTTGTTGAAATGACAACTAAAAAAATTGATAAGTGCTTAAGTCAACTTTCAGAAGACACAAAACCAAAATGGGGAATTATGACACCTCAACATATGTTAGAGCATTTAGAATATACCTATAAGATTGCATCAGGTGAAATTCAAGATTTTGAAATTTCTACACCTGAAAAAATTCTTGAGAAGGTTTATAATAGTCTTTATAATTATAATGAATTTCCGAAGGATTCAAATTTCCCAATGCTTGAAAAAGACACTTTAGATAAATTGAGGTATTCTGATTTGACTACAGCTATTGAAAAATTTAAAGAACAAAGAGAAAAATATTTAGAGTATTTCAAAGAGCATCCAGATGCTAAATTGAAGAACCTTGTTTTTGGTGAATTGAACAGATATGAATCCTATTTATTAGAACGTAAACATTTAAATCACCATTTTAAACAATTTGGATTAATATAATATGACAAAACCATACGTTAAACAAACAATAGAAAACGAAGTAGGCTATATTGAATTTTTTCATCCTGCACATAATTCACTTCCTGGTGACATATTAGCAAAATTAGCAAATACAATTACTGAAGCTGGTCAGAATGATGCCATTAAAGTCATAGTTCTAAAGAGTGGAGGAGACAGAACATTTTGTGCTGGTGCAAGTTTCAAAGAATTGATTAATATCAATGATGCTGCTACTGGAAAAGTATTCTTTTCAGGATTCGCTAATGTGATTAACGCTATGCGTAAGTGTCCGAAGTTTATCATAGGACGTATACAAGGAAAAACAGTTGGTGGTGGAGTAGGACTTGCTGCATCAACTGATTATTGTATGGGAACAAAATTTGCTGCTATTAAATTAAGTGAATTAAATATCGGAATTGGACCTTTCGTTGTTGGACCAGCTATAGAACGTAAAATGGGATTAAGCGCCATGTCGCAAATTGCCATTGATGCGAATTCATTTTATCCTGCAGAATGGGCAAAAGAAAAAGGCTTGTTTACTCAAGTTTATGAAACTACAGAAGAATTAGACGAAGCAGTAAAAGCAACAGCAGAGCATTTATGCACATATAATACTGAAGCTATGCTAGAAATGAAAAAAGTGTTTTGGACAGGTACTGATGATTGGGATGCATTATTAGCTGAACGAGCCCAAACAAGTGGAAGATTAGTGTTGTCTGAGTTTACAAAAGAAAAATTAAAAGGATTTAAATAGAATTGTCATTGCTAGGACGAAGGACGTGGCAATCTCTTCAAGAGATTCCTTCACTTCGTTCGGAACGACAGTAATTATTAAATATGATTTATTCATTCAAAGGCTATACACCAGTTGTGCACAAAAGCAGTTTTGTGCATCCTTTGGCAGCAGTAACTGGTAATGTTATCATCGGCAAAAACTGTTACGTTGGTCCAGGTGCAGCAATTCGTGGAGATTGGGGGCAAATCATTTTAGAAGATGGTGTTAATGTGCAAGAGAATTGTACAGTCCATATGTTTCCTGGCAAATCTATTACTTTAAAGGAAAGTGCTCATGTTGGTCATGGAGCAATTATTCATGGTGCTAACTTGGGTAAAAATTGTCTCATTGGAATGAATACCGTAATTATGGATGATGCCGAAATAGGTGATGAAAGCATCGTTGGTGCAATGGCCTTTGTAAAGGCAGAAACTAAAATTCCAAAACGAAGTTTAGTGGTTGGAAATCCGGCAAAAGTGATAAAAGAAGTTTCTGATGAGATGATAGCTTGGAAAACAAAAGGGACTGAGCTTTATCAGCAATTACCTGCTGACTGCCATGAATCTTTAAAGGCAGTTGAGCCTCTTAGAGAAGTGTCTGAGGAAATGAAAGTTCAAGATGATGTCTATAAAACACTAAGAGAGACTTTTAAAAAATAGATTTTGTCATTCAGAGCGAAAGCGAAGAATTTCATTAAAAGAAAAAGATTGCCACGTCCTGCATCCTTGCAATGACAGTATCTCTATATTCTACTCAAATCAATTTCATTTGTTTCCTTTCCAGTAGATAGTGTTATTAAACTCTGTACATTTCCAAGGTAAGGAAGAAGGGTAAGTTTTGATATAATGAAGGTCTCATAGGCTTCAATGTCTTCGACAACCAATTTCAGCAAATAATCATAATTACCACTCACACGATGACATTCTACTACCTCAGGGAAATTATTAATTTCCTTAACAAATTTTTCAAGAAAACTTCTTGTATGACCTTGTAAAGTGATACCGATAAAAACCGTTAATTTCAGTCCGATTTTCTTGTTGTTAAGAACTGCAACATACTTTTCAATATAACCTTCCTTCTCCATTTTTTTTATTCGTTCAAATATTGGTGAAGTGGTCATGCCTAGTTCTTTAGCAATACTTTTAGTCGTCCTATTGCTGTTCTTCTGAAGTATAGCAAGGATTTGTGTATCAATCTTATCGAGAGTATATGGCATAAGAAAATTATGTTTTAGAATGACTTAAATGTAAATATAAAAAGAATAAAAAACGTATAATAATTAAATAAAAAGAATAAAAAACTTTTTAATAGTAATTTTTAAGTTTTTAACAATAGATAAATTCAATTTGAATTACCTTTATTTCTTGTACTAAATTTATTTTTGTTTGAAAAATTTTGAATTTAAAATGCCCAAATTGGGAGAGAGTATCACTGAAGCCGCCATTATTACTTGGTTTAAAAATATTGGAGATACTATTGAAGATGATGAAATGCTACTAGAAGTGGCTACTGATAAAGTAGATTCCGAAGTACCATCAAATGTTTCTGGTGTAATTGTAGATATTTTATATAATGCCAATGATGTTATTAAAATAGGTGAAACGATAGCTATTATTGAAATAGATGGTAAAGCTTCATCATCTAAGAAGGAAACTAAGAAAAAGAATGCTACGTCAAAACAGATAAGTATTGAAAAGAATAGAGTTGCAAAAACACCAAAATTAAAACAAGCATTATCGACAGAGACTTCTACATCTTTTTCAACTTCCAACGGAAATACATTTTTTTCACCTCTAATTGTTTCAATAGCGAAAGAACATCATATCAGTTTTGAAGAATTAGCTCGAATTCCAGCAACAGGAAATGAAGGTCGTTTGCGAAAGAGTGATCTCTTTCAATATATTGAGGATGGTCGTCCTTTCAAATTTGCACAACCTATTGCACAGCAAGACCCAACAGCATACCGGATTCCACAGTTAAGCTTTGATAAAGGCAAAGGAAAAGTGATAGAAATGGATCGCATGCGCAAAATGATTGCGGATCATATGGTGTATTCTAAACATACATCTCCACATGTTACAGCTTATGTTGAAGCAGATTTAACCAATATGGTAAATTGGAGAAACGCTAATAAAGTGTCTTTTCAAGAAAAGTATGGTGAGCGATTAACGTTTACACCATTGTTTGTAGAAGCAGTTGCAAAAGCAGTAAAAGATTTCCCGAACATAAATGCTTCGGTGGATGGTAATAACATTATAGTTAAAGAAGATATTAATATTGGTATGGCAACAGCTTTGCCAAGTGGTAACCTTATTGTTCCGGTTGTGAAAAATGTAGATACTAAGAACTTAAAAGAGATTGCTGGTAATGTAAATGAACTTGCAAATAAAGCAAGAGAAAACAAATTAACTGGTGATGATATTAAGGGAAGCACTTTTACCATTTCTAACGTAGGAACTTTTGGAAGTGTTATGGGAACACCAATAATAAATCAGCCAGAAGTTGCTATTCTTGCTTTAGGAATAATAAAGAAACGACCAGAAGTAATTACCACAGAAAAAGGTGATGAAATTGCTATAAGAAGTATGATGTATCTCTCACTTTCATTCGATCATAGAGTGGTCGATGGATTTTTAGGTGGAAGTTTCGTACGTAGAGTTGCAGATTATTTTGAACAGTTTGATATTAATAGAAAGATATAAATAGTACTGTCATTCCGAGCGAAGCGTGGGAAGCTGTTTAATGAGATTGTCACGTCATAAATTTCTCGCAATGACAAAAAGATATAATTATGAAACCTAACATTTCAATAACCAAAGTAGGAGAATCTAAAGTTGATGCTCTAGATTTTAATAATATTCCTCTAGGAACAACTTTCACAGACCATATGTTTATTTGTGATTATGAAAATGGCGAATGGACAAATCCAAGAATAGTACCAATGGGATTAATTCCAACACATCCTGCAGCTATGGCTTTACATTATGGGCAAGCTATTTTCGAAGGAATGAAGGCTTATAAAGATGCGGAAGGTGAACCTATGTTATTTAGACCAGAGCAAAATGCTAAGCGTTTAAATCTCAGTGCAGATCGTATGGGAATGCCAAACGTACCTGAAGATTTATTTGTTGATGGTTTGAAGGAGTTAGTTAGTTTAGAACATAATTGGATTCCACCACATCAAGGAAGTGCGTTGTATTTAAGACCATTTATGTATGCTGATGAGCCATTTATCGGTATGCGAGCAGCTACACATTATAAATTTATAATTATGGCATCTCCTGCTGGACCATTTTTCAGTAAGCGTATAAAACTTTGGGCTGAGAAGCAATTTATTAGAGCAGCTACAGGAGGAACAGGTGAAGCAAAAGCTGCAGGTAATTACGCAGCGGCAATTCGTCCTACAGAATTAGCAAAAGCTAAAGGATATGACCAAGTATTATGGTTAGATGCTACCGAACATAAATATATTCAAGAAGTTGGCACTATGAATATCTTCTTTAAGATTAATGGAGAATTTATAACACCAGAATTGGATGGTTCTGTTTTACATGGTATCACAAGAGCTAGTGTAATAGAAATGCTTCGTGCGATGAACTATTCAGTTACTGAGCGAAAAATTACTATTGATGAAATTAAGAAAGCATCAAGAAATGGTATGTTGGAAGAAGCGTTTGGTACTGGTACTGCAGTTGGTATCGCTTACATTCAAGAAATAGGATTAGAAAATGAAACAATTCATGTATCTGATGAGAGTCCAGTTGGTTTAGAAGTGAATGATACTCTAAATGCTATTAAAACAGGTCAATTAGAAGATCGATTTGGTTGGATGACTAAAGTGGAAAAAGAATTGGTTTAGAGTTGTTTGTGCGTTACCACAAGGGTCAGGTTTTCGGCAGTCACTTTTTTTGAGAAAAACAAAAAAGAGCTTCAATAAAGCCTCAATCCTTAATGCGTAAGTAACCATTTTGTCATTCCTGCGTAGGCAGGAATCCACAATATAGAGAATTAAAAAATAGATTCCTGCTTTCGCAGGAATGACAGATTATGAATAAAAAAATACTAAATAAAGCATTCTCAAAGCTTTGCACAGCAAAAGCAATGACTGAATTGTACGAAGCTAATTTTAAGCAGGTTTCAAAATATGTCCATGCAACATCTCGTGGACATGAAGCAGTTCAAATTGCATTAGGTCTACAATTATTGCCACAAGATTATGCGTTTCCATACTATAGAGATGATGCTATGTTATTATCATTTGGTTTAGAGCCATATGATTTAATGCTGCAATTATTAGCGAAAAAAGATGACCCGTTTTCTGGTGGAAGAACCTATTACTCGCATCCAAGTTTAAAGGATGACGATAAACCAAAAATTCCGCATCAATCTTCCGCAACAGGAATGCAAGCAATTCCTGCTACAGGAGTCGCAATGGGAATGCAGTATAAAGAATTACAAGAGTTAGATGATAAAACATTAAAGGATTTACCGTTTGTAGTATGTTCTCTAGGTGATGCGTCAGTAACCGAAGGTGAAATAGCAGAAGCTTTTCAAATGGCAGCTTTAAAGCAAATGCCAATTTTGTATTTAGTACAAGATAATGGTTGGGATATTTCAGCGAATGCTGCTGAAACAAGAGCACAAAATGCGTATGAATATGCGCAAGGATTCCATGGTTTGGATGCAATCTCTATTGATGGTGCCAACTTTACAGAAAGTTATGAAGCTTTAGAAAAAGTAATTGAAAAGATAAGAAAAGAGCGTCGACCATTTTTAGTGCATGCAAAAGTTCCGTTATTAAATCATCACACTTCTGGAGTAAGAATGGAATGGTATAGAGATGATTTAGACGAAGCGCGTTCTCGTGATCCTTATCCTGTTTTAAGACAACAACTATTAGATAATGGGTTTACAGAAAAGGAAGTTGATGATATAGAGGAATCTGCAAAAGCAAAAGTACAATCAGATTTTGAAAAAGCCTTAAAAGCTGAAGACCCAAAACCTGAAGATTTATTTACTCACGATTTTGTGCCAACACCAATAACACAAGAAAAAGGAGTTAGAGAGCCAGAAGGAGCCGATAAAGTTGTAATGGTAGATTGCGCATTATTTGCGGTTGAAGAATTGATGCGAGAACATAAAGAATGTTTATTGTACGGACAAGATGTTGGTGGACGCTTAGGTGGTGTATTTAGAGAAGCAGCAACTTTAGCACAGAAATTTGGTGATAATCGTGTGTTTAATACACCAATACAAGAAGCATTCATTGTAGGTTCTACAGTTGGAATGTCTGCAGTTGGCTTAAAACCTATTGTCGAGGTACAATTTGCAGATTATATTTGGCCAGGTTTAAACCAGTTGTTTACTGAGGTAAGTAGAAGTTGTTACCTATCTAATGGTAAATGGCCAGTAAGCATGATTCTGAGAGTACCAATTGGTGCTTACGGTAGTGGTGGACCATATCATTCATCTTCTGTTGAAAGTGTAATTACTAATATTAGAGGAATTAAAATAGCATATCCAAGTAACGGAGCAGACTTAAAAGGTTTAATGAAAGCTGCTTATCACGATCCAAATCCTGTAGTTATTTTGGAGCACAAAGGTTTGTATTGGTCTAAAGTTCCAGGCACATTAACAGCTACTTCTGTTGAGCCTAGTGAAGATTATATTTTACCGTTTGGTAAGGCTTGGTTACTTCAAGAAATTTGGAAACAAGAAGATGTAGAAACTTTAACTATAGTTACTTATGGCATGGGAGTGCATTGGGCTTATAATGCTTCTGGTGAATTAGATATGCGCGACCAGATTGAAATTATTGATTTAAGGACGTTGTTTCCTCTAGATGAAGACACAATTATGAAGTCTGTTAAGAAAACAGGTAAGTGTTTAGTAGTTACTGAAGAACCATCAAACAATAGTTTTGCTAGAGCTTTAGCTGGAAAAATACAAGAAGAATGTTTCAAATATTTAGATGCACCTGTAATGACTATTGGTAGCGAGAATATGCCAGCAATACCATTAAATTCAACTTTAGAAGAAACAATGATTCCTTCGACTGAGAAAGTGAAGGGAAAGATTGAAATGATTTTAAACTACTAGTTTATCGTTTATTGAATAATTAACTTTTGAGCACGTTTTAGATTGGTCTCTGGTTCAATTAATTCAATAATATATATACCAGTGCTTAACCCTTCAATGTCTATAGATTGATTATTCTGAGTAATATCTAAAGGATTAGAAATTATAATTCTTCCGTTACTATCATAGAGCTTAAAATTTGTTTGATTTTGTAATTGCCCTATTACTTCAATAGATTTTTTTGTGGTATTTGCATAGATAATTAATTTTTCTAGAGGTTGTTCTACAGTATTAAGTAGGCCCGATTCTATTCGTAAATAAAAACGACCTGTTCCCGAAATCTGCTCTAAAGGATTAATTGTGTAACCTCTATCGTTAAGTAATGTAACTTCATTATTTAGAGTATCTTCAAGATATAAACTAACCGAATTAGGAAGTGTAGATTCTAAAATACTAAAAGTTAAAGTTTCATTAGCATTTGCATGGACCCCTAATGGAATAACTAAGCTTGATAAATCATCTGAATTAAAGGTTTGTAAAGCTATTGGAATCCCTGTATTATCTTGTAATAAGTTAGAATAAATAGAAAAAATGGGAGGAGTTTCACTCCAAATTTCAGCATCATATCCAGGGTCTAAACCAAGACTAGCATTGTCATTAAAATAAAAATCTGTATGATACGTTTTGTTTAATGAATTAATATTTAATTTTAAATAGGTTAACTCATTAAAATTACGTCCCATGATAAAATCATCATCAGTACCTATGCTTCTCATACTAGGAGTAAAAGCAACATCACCTGATGTTTCTGCATTAACAAAAAAACTTTGTCCAGGTGCAATTGTTGTACTTGCCGTAGTTGTAGCCAAATTATAGATGGTCCATCCATCTGATGCTGACCCATCATATCCATAAATACCGATAGCACTTTCGTTAATTAAACCAGAGTTTGTAATATTATTTAAAAAATCCTGAGCATTTAGATAACTAGGATATGGATTACCAATAAGATTCCAGTCGCTTGTTCCTCCAGATACTATAGGAACATTAATAGAGCTTGTTTCTACATTCCCTGAAAATGTATAACTAGAACCATCTGTTGATCCTGAGATGTAGCCATTTCCTGCAGATAAAATATTACTATCTTCATTTGGTGAATAAAAGACGTAATTTCCTGCTGATGGATTATAAGTCCCAAATAAGAATGCAAGATTACCATTAATATTTCCAGATAAGATGTTTGCGTTTTCAGTTCTAAAGTCTCCAAAAGTTTGTCCAGTTACTGGTGCACTTATTAAATCATTATTTAAGGTTGATGAATTTGTTCCAGCTGCGTTATTTACATGGCGATTATAAGATATGCTCCCTGTGCTTACACCTTCTACAATTAAGCTTGAATATTTAGTAGAAATGGATTCAAGTAAAATACTACCGTTATTAATTAAATCACCATTTACAGTTATACTTCCTCCTTCTCTAATAATTATAGATCCATTAATAGATACGTTAAGATCGTTTACTATTACATTTTCATCTTCATTTATAGTGTATATTCCTTTACCTACATATACATCTACAGTACCAGTCGTTAAAGTAGGAATATTATTATCTTTCCAAGAATCATTACAATAAAGATAAGCACCTACAGGTAAATTTGAAATACAATCCGAATTTTCAATATCCTTAGCTAAAACTTTGTTAAATAATATGGAATGCCCTAAATCGTTTAAATGAACACCATCTCCAAAATCTAAATTACTTAAAACCGTACCATCAGTTTCTGCAACATCTGTCCAAAAGTCAATTGAGTTAGTGTTATAAGTGGAAATTATACCATTTCTAACATCAATTTGATTTTGTATTTGTGTTGGAGATCCAAAATTACGTGGTTGAGTTGTAGCAATCCATATTGGAACCGAGTTAATAACTGCTTCGTTATATATGGCAGCAAAATTACTTAACTGATTTGCAACAGAGTATCCGTTATTTGTGTCATTTGAAGGTAAGTTTACAATAATACCTATTGGATTATCTGAAATAGCCTTAGTAATATTTCTATCTGTATCTATGGTTATTCCGACTCCATTCGGAATTGAAGTACCAGTTGGTAAAACATGATATGTTGTATATCCACCCTTACCATAATTAATAACGTTGATTCCTGTGTTCTTTTGAAAGAGAGCTTTGGCGTATAAATTTACCCATGCATATTCCGGAGAAGAAGCACCAATGCCTTCTGCTGTCGATGATCCTACAACAACTATATTACAGCTTGTGTTATCAGTAGATATTTCAAAAACACTATCACTAGTATTGCTAATTAAGTTAGAAGTTGCTCTAACTAAACAGTTTTGCGAAGGAGTGTTTGGTATAGTCCAATTATAATTATTTGTAGTGTAAGGAACAGTAGCAATTGTGTTCCACGACACACCATTATTAATAGAGTACTCTAAATCAATGTCTGAATTTAGATTTGTGGAACTCCAAGTTATTTCTGGTATTTTCCCTATTTGCCAAAACTCGTCTCCATTTGGACTGTTTAAAGTTAGAGTAGTTTGAGGTGTAAAGTCTAAGACAACTGCACCTAAGTAGAAAAATCCATAAGTATTTGTATTATTTGGTCCTGGCGAAGCAGTTATTGTTATTGTGCCATCTGCCTTAGGACTTATACTTGTAGAGATTGTATTATTAATGTTATTAGCCACGTTTAGAAGCACAGTTTCTGTTGTAAGACCTTCAATTGTATATTGAGTTTCTCTATTATCGATAGTAGTATAATCTAATCTAGATGCATAAATTGTTAACGTAAAAACATCGTTTGGATTAAGGTCACTCAATTCTATTGCACCTGTTGGTTCCGTTTTACCTAAAAAATCTATTGTATTACCAAAAAAACTATCTCCGGTAGCTGAGTTTGGCAATCCTAAACTTGCACCAGATGTTGTGGTCCCATTCTCATTAAAATAATTGAAACTGTCTGTAACTGAAACATCTATTGTTGTTGTGTTTCCTCCTTTATTTATAAGATTGTTTATACTTCCGGTACTTAAAGCATCTGTTAAATTATTCCATGGAGTACTACTTTGATTGGAATTAGATCCAAAATCTATAAGTAAAGCATTATCAGAATATATAGGTGTATTAACGCTATACTCAAGTTCAATAACTCCTAGGTAGAAAAAACCAGAAGAATTGTCATTATTAGGTCCAGTTGAAACATTTATTATTATTGTTCCATCAGCCTTTGGATAGAAAGAAGCTGTTGCAGTATTACTTGTATTCTGAGAAGCATCTAAATTTATTGTTTGCGTAGATTGAGCATCAATCGTATAAGAAGCCTCTCTATTATCTGAGACTCCTGTACGTGATCCAAATACGGAAATAGTGTATTGTTTACCTACAACTAAATTATTAAAAGTTAAAGAGCCACTATCAGAAGAAGTCCCATAAAAACTATCGTTTGTAGCAGGTCCAATGAAATTTAAACTCGGATCTGGAGATGTAGTTCCACTTGAATTAATACCAGCAAAAGCATCAATAATTGAGAAGCCAATCCCAGTTTCAACTGCGTTAGAATTAATAAGATTGTTAATAGTACCTGAAACATTATTAGTTATATTATTCCAAGGAGCGGCACTTTCATTTGCACCAGGAGTTCCAAAATCCATATAAATAGTTTCGGTTTGAGCAGATATAGAATGAACTGAGATATAAAAAAGTAAAAATACAAGAATTTTAACTTTTTTAGAAAAAGTTGTTTTCATATTATAAGCAGGTTTTTATATAAGAAAACTAGATTAAGGAGCTCTAATTTCGGTTAAAAGTACTATTTTTTTTTGAAATTAAACAAATTGATGCTTTTTAATAAGCCTATTCTCAAAAATTTAAAACAAAAATACAGAACAGATTTTGATTAAGAATTAATACTATTATTTCCCTTAATATCTTTTTAGAAAATCTTGAATCTAAAGATGAAGTAGGCAAAATAAATTTAAAAACGTTCACTGAATTTCATAGTGAACCAAGGTGATTTCATGTAAATCTGAAAATCAAATATTCAATTAATA
Source organism: Winogradskyella sp. (assembly GCF_016744625.1). Lineage (GTDB taxonomy): Bacteria > Bacteroidota > Bacteroidia > Flavobacteriales > Flavobacteriaceae > Winogradskyella. The sequence goes on along the minus strand of NZ_JADGDZ010000020.1, from coordinate 6,351 downwards.
TAAATTGAATTTGTATATTTAGATATTAAAACCTATTAATGTATACTAGACGAATATTTCCAGTCGCAGGTGTTATTAAATGGACACGACGACATATTTTTTTATTTTTTATTTTAGCAACTATTCCAGTTTTCTTATTTGATATTGCTGGTTTAAAATGGTTGCATGTACCATGGTTACCACTTGGTGTTTTGGGTACTGCAGTAGCATTTATTGTCAGTTTTAAAAATAATGCATCATATGATCGTCTTTGGGAAGCACGTAAAATTTGGGGAGGTATCGTTAATGCCTCACGGACTTGGACAATAATGGTTAAAGACTTTATTAATAATGATCATAGCAGCGAAAAGTTATCTGAAAGAGAATTATTTAATATTCACAGAGAATTAGTTCACCGTCATATAGCTTGGCTAACTGCTTTGCGTTATCAAATGCGAGCTGAAAAGCCATGGGAAATGCATTTAAAATCCAAAAAATCAAATATAGAATATAGAGCTTCGCAATATTTAGTGTGTGAGGATACAATTCCTATTGAAGACGCTATAAAAGATTATATTTCTGAAGAAGAATTTAAAGAGATTTTTGCTAAGGGTAATAAGCCTTCACAATTACTAGGTGTTCAATCGAAAAGATTAAAAGAATTAATGCAAGGAGGATTAATCGAAGACTTTAGGCACATGGAAATGGCTAATATGCTCAAAGAGTTTTATACATTACAAGGTAAAAGTGAGCGTATAAAGAACTTTCCTTATCCGAGACAGTTTGCTACATTGAATTATATGTTTGTTTGGATTTTTATTATTCTTCTGCCTTTTGGTATTATGGAAGGATTTGAATCTATTGGTGAACATATTATTGATGATCTAGAAAATCATGTGTCGCACACATCTACTTTACATCGTATACAAGAATTTATAGCAAAACACTTTGTGTGGTTTTCAATTCCGTTTAGTACGTTATTAATGTGGGTTTTCCATACGATGGAAAGTATGGGGGAGAATACCGAAAATCCGTTTGAAGGAGGTCCTAATGATGTGCCAATTACTGATTTAAGTAGAGGTATAGAAATTGATATAAGACAACTTATTGATGATACTGATATTCCTGCACCATATGAATGGAAAAATGATATTGTAATGTAATTGATAAGCAATAAAAAAGCCTATCCAAAAGATAGGCTCTGTTCTTAAAAAGATTGTAAGATATATAATTATATAACTTTTACATTAACTGCGTTTAATCCTTTTTTTCCTTCTGTTAAATCGAATTCTACATTGTCTCCTTCTCTAATCTCATCGACTAAACCAGAAATGTGTACAAAATGCTCTTTACCACTTCCTTCTTCTGTTATGAATCCAAAACCTTTAGAGTCATTAAAAAATTTTACTGTACCAGTACTCATATTAAATTATATTAAATTAGGCTGCAAAGGTAGTCTAATTAATTGGCATTCAATTGTTTTGAAACCTTTATTTTGATTTCATTATGTAATGATACTTAACTGGTTAAATCTTAGCTCTTAGCGTACTTAAAACTTTATTATTTTACTATAAGTTATACTCAGATAAGGGTTTTGTGAATTCTTCTGGGTTTTCAGCTAAATGATAGCGAGGGTCATCAATAGCTTCTATAATAACCTCTTCGAACTTAGGATTAGCTTTTCGAAGAAGAATTTTACAATCTTCACTTAAATGTTTTAGTTTGATGGTTTTTCCTTCAGCCTCGTATTTATTCACCAAATTATGAATGGCTTCTAATGCAGAATGGTCACTTACACGAGATTCAACAAAATCTATCTCTATGTAATCAGGGTCATTTTTGATATCGAATTTAGAATTAAAGTTTTGTACAGAACCAAAGAATAATGGCCCCCAAATTTCGTAAGTTCTAGCGCCATCAGGTTGAGTTCGTTTTCGGGCTCTAATCATAGTTGCATTTTTCCATGCAAATACTAGTGCAGAAATAATAACACCAGCAATAACTGCTACCGCTAGATCTTTCCAGACTGTAATGGCTGAAACTGCAATTAAGACAATAGCATCAGATAATGGTATTTTTCTTAGAATTCTAAAACTACTCCAAGCAAAAGTACCGATTACTACCATAAACATTACTCCGACTAAAGCTGCAATTGGAATTTGTTCTATTAGAGGTGCACCAAACAAAACAAAACATAGTAGTGCTACTGCTGCAACTGCGCCAGATAAACGACCACGTCCACCAGAATCTACATTGATTATTGATTGACCAATCATAGCACAGCCTCCCATTCCGCCAAAGAGTCCGTTAAGCATGTTTGCTCCACCTTGAGCAATACATTCTCTATTTCCGTTTCCTCGAGTTTCCGTCATATCATCTATAAGATTCAATGTCATTAATGATTCAATTAAACCAACTGCTGCAAGAATTATAGCTGTAGAAAGAATTAAGTCCCAATGACCAGCTAATGTTCCAAATAAACTAAATATTTGATCTTGAAATGTTGGAAGACCACCTTGTAAACCTTCTCCACCACCTTCAGCAATAAATGAACCAACAGTGCTTACTTCAATACCACCAAAAATTGTAATACAAGCCACTACAATAATCGCAATTAAAGCAGCTGGTATTTTCTTAGTTAGCTTAGGTAATCCATACATAATACCCATGGTTAAGCCTATGAAACCCATCATTTTCCAAAAAGAGGCATTAGTAAATAATGCTGAGAACCATTCTAATGTATTTTTTAAAATCGAAATATCTTTTGGTACAGCGTTAGGAAATAAACCTAATTGTGAAAGAAAAATAACAATCGCTAATCCATTAACAAATCCCATCATTACTGGATGTGGAATCAAACGAACAAATTTTCCTAATTTGAAAATCCCTGCTAATATTTGAATTCCTCCAACAAAAAGGAGTGTGATAAATAGCCATTGCAAACCTAAGTTGTCAATAGGAGTTTCTAGAGATATACCTACTTCATTCCCTTTTTGAATGAGGTGTACCATGACTACAGCCATAGCACCAGTAGCACCAGATATCATTCCAGGTCGACCTCCAAACAATGCGGTTACAATTCCCATCATAAATGCCCCATAAAGTCCAACTAAAGGGTCAATACCAGCGACAAAGGCAAATGCCACTGCTTCAGGTACTAATGCTAAAGCAACAGTTAAACCTGAAAGAATATCATTCTTAGGATTTTGAGTAAAGTTTTTTCTGGTTGTTTGGCCTAGTATCATAATATTTAATCTTAAAAGTCGGCAAAGATATAGTATTTAGATTTAAAGCCTAATCAAATAATAGAAACAAAAAAGCACTAGATTACTAGTGCTTTTAATTTATTTAAATGTTCTTATTACCCTTTTTCTGGAGGAAATTGCATCATTGTTTTAGCTACGAATTCTTTTATGCGTGCTTCTTTCTTTTCAACATTTCTTGTCACTAGATAACCAGTTCCTGAACCTTGCCAAATCAATTCTTTTTTATTGGCATCAACTAAATCAATATATAGAACACCTTCAGTTTTGGTGGAAACCTGATTTCTATTCATTCCCCAGCCCCAACGACCGTATCCTCCCCAACCCCAAGATCCAGGTCCCCAAGCATTGTTGTAAATGTCTACACGTTGGTTTGATTTAGTAAATATACTAACTAGCAAATCCGGATTCTCTGATTTGGTAAAACCTTTAGCCATTAGCTCAGCCTCAACTGCTCTTAATATTCTACGTTTATCAATGTCGTTAATTTCAGCTTTGTCAATACCAGGTTTAAAGAAGGCAAAGGTCTTGTAATTGTCAAATTTTGCTTCTCTATCATAATCAGCTGCAACTCTAACAGAACTACATGAAGACAGTAGGATGGCAAATAATAAAATAGGTGTGAGTTTAATTAAGTTTTTACTCACGAAACTTCTATTGAGGAAGTGTTCGTGAACATTTTTCAAATGTTTCATATCGCTTTTTTTAAATTGTTTCTAATAAGTTATCATCAACATGATTTGGTAATGTCACTTTTAAATTAGGTTCTACTTCCATTGCTCGTTTAATAGCAAAAATTGCTCCCTCATTTCTCGCCCAACTTCGTCTTGAAATGCCATTATTCACATCCCAAAATAACATTTGTTTTAGTCGTGTTGATGCTTCTTTACTACCATCAAGAACCATACCAAATCCACCATTGATAACTTCGCCCCAACCAACGCCTCCACCATTATGTATACTTACCCAAGTTGCTCCTCTAAAACTATCTCCAATTACATTATGAATAGCCATATCTGCTGTAAAACGTGAGCCATCATAAATATTGCTAGTCTCTCTGTATGGTGAATCTGTTCCGGAAACATCGTGGTGATCTCTCCCAAGAATAACGGTCTCTATTTCTCCATTAGCAATTGCTTGATTAAAAGCATCAGCAATTTTCATACGACCTTCAGCATCAGCATATAGGATTCTAGCCTGAGAGCCTACTACAAGTTTATTTTCTTTAGCTCCTTTTATCCATTGAATGTTATCAGCCATTTGTTGCTGTATTTCTACTGGAGAATGTTTCATGATGTCTTCCAAAACATCACAAGCAATTTTATCTGTTTTCGCTAAATCTTCAGGCTTTCCTGAAGCACAAACCCAACGGAACGGACCAAAACCATAATCAAAACACATAGGTCCCATAATATCTTGTACATAACTTGGGTATTTAAAATCAATACCATTATACGCCATAATATCTGCACCAGCTCTTGAAGCTTCTAATAAAAAAGCATTTCCGTAATCAAAGAAGTAAGTGCCTTTTGCGGTATGTTTATTAATCGCATTTGCATGACGACGTAAAGTTTCTTGTACTTTTTCCTTAAATAATTCGGGTTGATTAGCCATCATGTCGTTAGCGTCTTCAAAAGACAAGTCAACAGGATAGTAACCACCAGCCCATGGATTATGTAATGAAGTCTGGTCGCTACCTAAGTCTATATAAACATTAGCTTCATCAAATTTTTCCCAGACGTCTACAATGTTTCCTAGGTAAGCTATAGATATAGTTTCTTTTTCAACTTTTGCTTTTTCAACACGCGAGACTAATTGATCTAAATCTGTGATTTTTTCATCAATCCAACCTTGATCTAGTCTAACTTGAGTGATTTTAGGATTCACTTCAGCACAAACTGTTATACAACCGGCAATATTTCCGGCTTTTGGCTGTGCACCAGACATACCTCCTAATCCTGATGTTACAAATAGATTACCTTCAGGTGGTTTTTCTATTTTCCTGAAACCATTTAAAACTGTTATTGTTGTGCCATGTACAATCCCTTGTGGTCCAATATACATATAACTACCAGCTGTCATTTGCCCATACTGAGTTACACCTAAGGCATTGAATTTTTCCCAATCATCTGGTTTAGAGTAATTAGGAATCATCATGCCGTTAGTAACAACAACCCTTGGTGCTTCTTTATGTGAAGGGAATAAACCCATAGGATGTCCAGAATACATTACTAAAGTTTGTTCATCATTCATTTCTGCCAAATACTTCATCGTTAGTCTATATTGTGCCCAGTTTGAAAACACACCTCCGTTTCCACCATAGGTAATGAGTTCGTGAGGATGTTGTGCCACGGCATAATCTAAATTATTCTGAATCATTAACATAATAGCTGCAGCCTGTTTTGATTTTGCAGGATATTCATCAATTGGTCTCGCATACATTTTATAGTCTGGTCTTAGGCGATACATATAGATACGTCCATAAGTATCTAATTCGTTTTTAAACTCAGGTAGTAAAACTTTGTGTTGTTCTTTCTCGAAATAACGTAATGCATTTCTAAGTGCTAATTTTTCATCTTCAGTAGATAAAATTGCTTTTCGTTTTGGAGCATGATTTATAGAAGGATCGTACAATTTAGGTTGAGGTAATATTTTTGAAATACCTTCTAATATTTGATCTTTGAATGATAATGTTTGCATTACTTTTTTTTTAAAGTTTTGTCGCCTGCCTTGAGCGTAGTCGAAGGGTTAAAGCCATAAGGACAGTGTCTGCATCCACTTTCGCAACAATAGCCACGTTTTAAATGATATTGTTCAGTAAAACAACGGTAACCTTCTGGTGTTAAATAGTAATCGCCTTCTTCAATTGGGACGTATTTCTTCATATCTAACAAAGATAATGTAAATTGGATTGATTTTTGAAACGAATAAAGTATGATATTAATTTCAAAATATATAGTACCAAGAGGTTATACTGGGATAACTATTTTTCCTTTTATGTTTTTAAAGTATAAAGCTTTGAAAGGGAATGTTGTTTTAATAAATCATGAAAAAATCCACTTAAGACAACAAATTGAATTACTGATTATTCCATTTTTTTTAATTTATG
>NZ_JADGDZ010000114.1 GCF_016744625.1 Winogradskyella sp. | reverse complement strand
AAATCTAAAAAGGCCATAGAACTCATCAGAAAAGAATTACCAGACTTGGTGATTAGTGATATTATGATGCCAGAAATTGATGGCATAGAACTATGTAATGGACTTAAAAAAGATAGTTTAACTAGTCATATCCCTATTATATTATTGACTGCAAAAGTCACACAAGAGCAACAGCGAGAAGGTTTAGAAACTGGTGCAGATGCCTATGTTACAAAACCATTTAATGCAGACATTTTAAAAGTACGCGTTAAAAAACTCATAGAAACTAGAGCCCAATTAAAAAAACGTTTTAATGAGCAACCAATACTTACCAAAGCCTTAGAAGTCACTTCAGTTGAAGCCGAATTTATGCAACGTTTAAAAGGCGTTTTAGAAAAACATTTAGTAAATCCAGAATTTACTTCAGATGCCTTTAGTAAAAACATGTTAATGAGTAGAACCCAACTTCACAGAAAACTCAAAGCTATTGTTGGCATGACGACTTCTGAGTTTATTAGATCCCAACGCCTACTCTTAGCAAGAGACCTTTTTAAGAAACAAAAGAATACTATTTCTGAAGTGGCTTATTTGGTAGGTTTCAATTCTGTAAGTTACTTTATAAAATGCTTTAAAAACAGTTACAACGAAACTCCTACGCAATACATAGACAAGCATAACCCTTAATTTTACTGACATTTTAAATAATGTTACATATCTATTACATCTTGAAACATATGTAGCACCTCCACTTACACATCTACGATAGTTTTGTAATACCAAATGAATTTTAAAATTATTGAGGATAAATTTGAATTATATTTTCTTTAGATAAGATAGAAAATATAAGCATAGCCTTAGTTACGGTTCTATTTTATATTGAAATATAAAGGAAATAGAAACGAATTTAACCAATCATTTTAAAATTCATTTGGTATAAAAGCAAGATCCTTAATTGCATACAAATGACTAAAATCAAAAAATCAAAGGAAGTAGAAAACACGCTTCCATCACAACTTTACATTGCTATAGATCATCTTAAAGATGGTACGTATCAATTAAATATTATGAACAATAACGCAGTTGTCTCATCTATAAAATTTAAAAAATGAACTTTTCAAAGAAAAATCACGAACACAGTTTAACAATAAAAACGATGGTGAGTAAAACAAAACTCACACTTCTAGCACTACTGATTTCAATAGCAGCAATTGCCCAAAACGGCATCAACTACAAAGCACTCATAAAAGATACTAATGGTAATGTCATTTCTAATGAGAACATCCAAATTAGATTTAACATTATACGTACTTCTGGGATATTAGTATATCAAGAAACACAAAGTATTATCACTAATACAGATGGTTTACTAATAGCAACTATAGGAGAAGGTACGCCACTTGGAGGTATTACTTTCGATCTTATTGATTGGGGATTTGATTCCCATACTCTAAATGTTGCTGTAGATTTGGGATCTGGATTTGTAAACTTAGGAAGTTCTAACCTAAATTATGTACCATATGCCATAAGAGCAATTAGTACAGGGACTGCTGATAATGTAGAAGGTTTAGTATATAAAAGTGAAGGAAGCGGTACAGGTTGGAGATTGAGAGACAGAGGTCTATATTCTAGTCAAGGTTATGGACCAATAGGTAGAAATGCAATAGATTTAAGCTCATCAGATGCCGATGGACTTGCATTAATATATCCCTATGGAGCAACAGGAGATTACTCTTTTGCTACAGGTGAGTCTACTATAGCATATGGTGACTATTCAACATCAATTGGGTATAGTACAGCAGCACTTTCAGATTACTCAATAGCCTTTGGAAATAATTCTCAAGCTTCTGGCATTAGTGCTTTTGCGGCTGGTCGTGATGCTGTGGCATCTGGAACCAATTCTACTGCTATGGGTGTTTTTTCAAATGCAAGTGGTGAAAATTCAATAGCAATTGGCTCAAGTACTGAGGCCTCGGGTTACTATTCTACGGCTATGGGTAGAGGCACGAATGCAAACTCTGTCAGTTCAACTGCAATAGGTAGTTATAATATTGGAGGAGGAAGTAATACAACCTGGAATGCTTACGATCCATTATTTGAAATTGGTAATGGGACTTCAAATAGCAACAGAAGTAATGCTTTAACAGTCGATAAAAGTGGTGAGATGATATTAAATAGCTCAACAAGAGGGTTTATTGTAAATTCTGAAGGACTTTATGGGATTAGAATATCTAGCGGAAATGATTATGGTGGGACGTTTAGAGGTGAAGAAGCTGGGATATTTGCTAAAGCCGATATCAATTCAAATCCAGATATTATTTTAGGAGGTGATTTTGGTAACACTGAAGATGACGGTATTATAGCATCAGACCAATTATATCCAGGTAGCGATATTTATTTAAGAAGTAATGATGCTGTGGTTATTCAATTAGACTATGATGATAGTAGTAATAATAGTAGTTTTCTCGTAAGAAATAGTGATGATGATAATGTCTTTACTGTTAATGAATCTGGTAATGCCATACTATTTGGGTCATTAACCCAAAATTCTGACCGTCGACTTAAAAAAAAGATTGATGATTTACAATATGGCTTAAATGAAATTTTACAACTACAACCCAAACAATACTTCTGGAAGAACCAAGAACAGAACAAAAAATCATTAGGTCTTATAGCTCAAGATGTGCAACCAATTATAAATGAGATTGTTAACACTAAAGATGATGAAACCAAAACCTTAGGTATTAGCTATATAGAATTGATTCCTGTACTCATCAACGCTATAAAAGAGCAAAGCAAAATTATTGAAAATCAAGCAGAAGCTTTAAAAGCATCAAACACTAATTACGAAGCTCTTTTATCTCGTATCGAGATTATAGAATCTAAATCGTCAAACTAATAAATTATGAACTTTTCAAAGAAAAATTACGAACTCAAAAAAAGCAATAGAAATGCAGTGAGTAAAACACTTCAACTCATTTTAACACTAGTCTTGATTTCAGCTTTTGGCAATGCTCAAAACGGCATCAACTACAAAGTACTAATTAAAGATGATTTAGGTAATGTTATAGTTAACACATTGGTAGATATAAAATTCCAAATTTTAGAAAGCCATACACAGGTCAATGTCTATGAAGAAATACACTCACCAACAACCGACGATAATGGAATCATTATCGTAAATATAGGTGAAGGTATAATTGTTAGCGGTGTTTTTGAGGACATCAATTGGGGAAATGACAACCATTTTTTAAACGTTAAAATAGATTCAGGTTCAGGATTTGTTAATCTAGGAACCGTACAATTCTCAGCAGTTCCTTATGCATTACATGCCAAAAAAGCAGCCAATGTTAAAGGTCTTGAACCAATAGATGAAGGTAATGGTATTGGTTGGAGATTAGTAGATAGAAATGCAGATAACTATGATAATATAGGCTTTAATGCAATAGATTTAAGCTTTATAAATGATCCAAATCTTGGGTTAGGAGCTACAGGAAGTTATGCTTTTAGCTTGGGACTTAATGGTACAGCATCTGGAGAACATGCTTTAGCTTTTGGGAACCAAAATTATAGTTTAAATGATTATTCGATTGCTCTTGGAAATAATAATACTGTTTCTGGATTAAACAGTACAGCCATTGGAGGTATAAACCAAGTGAGTGGCGATTATGCGTTAGCTGCTGGTTTACAAAATGAGGCTTCAGAAAATTATGCGGTTGCAATGGGACAAAACACAACAGCTTCTGGAGTAAATTCAATAGCAATGGGTATTAACGCTTCCGCTTCTGGCACAGGTTCATTTGCTTCTGGTTATAGTACGCGAGCAACAGCTTGGGCTTCAACAGCAATGGGAATTGCGACTGAAGCTTCTGGAGATCACTCAACTGCAATAGGAAGTTCAACAGAGGCTTCTGGGGATTATTCAACAGCATTGGGATTTGCAACAAAAGCATCGGGACTTAGAGCAATTGCAATGGGATATTATTCAGAGGCATCTGGGGACTATTCAACGACAATGGGATGGCGCACTCGTGCCACATCATTTTATTCAATAGCAATGGGAGCTCTTTCAGAGGCATCAGGTTTTGGTTCAACTGCAATGGGGAGTGTGACTGAAGCTTCTGGTAATTATTCCACAGCAATGGGAAATGAGACTACAGCATCAGCTTACGCATCGCTGGCTATTGGTAGGTATAATATTGGTGAAGGAACACCAGATTCTTGGATTAATTCAGATTCACTTTTTGAAATTGGAAATGGAACTTCAGATAGTAATAGAAGTAATGCTTTAACTGTTCGTAAAAATGGCCAGCATATAATAACCTCAAGCTCGTCAGGTTTAACTATAAATGCAGATAATATTGGGGTTTTTATTAATAATCCAGGAAGTGATGGTGTTATAATCAATAATGCAGACGATGATGGCATTACCATAAATAATCCAAATGATAATGGTATAGAAGTTACCAATGCAGGAAATATAGGTGCTATTTTCGAAGGAACCACAGCAGGTGTTTTAGCGACAAGTACCTCTACAGTAAATCCTGATTTAATATTGGGAGATTATTCTGATAATGATACACTTGGCTTACTTTCTTCTTCGCCTAATGTTGATAATAGTAGGCTTATGTTTAGGAGTAATGCGTCTGTAACTTTTGAATTGGATCACGACAATGATGATTTTTCCTCTCTTTTTATTGTTAGACAAGGAAACGGATCGCCCATCTTAATATTAAATGAGTCTGGTGATTTAGATGTCTATGGTCAGTTAGAAATTGGAGACGAAATCATTGAAGATGGCGGCAATGATGTATTGGCATTTGATTCTAGTCTTGTACCTACAGTGGATGCAGGAGATCGCTTAGGTGGTCCAAATCGAAGATGGTTTGATGTTTATGCAGCCAATGGAATGATTCAAACCTCAGACAGAAGAAGTAAAACCAATATTTCAAATTTAAATTATGGCTTAAACGAAGTCTTACAAATGCAGCCTGTAAGTTTTAACTGGAAAAACAAAAACAATCCAGATACTAAATTAGGACTCATTGCTCAAGACCTTCAAGCATTAGTCCCTGAAGTGGTTCAGTCACATATCTGGGAAAAAGATGAAGTTTCTGGAGAGTTAATTAAAAAAGAATTAGACCGTTTAGGTGTGTATTATTCAGATTTAGTGCCTGTACTCATCAATGCCATAAAAGAACAGCAGGAAGAAATAGATGTGCTTAAAAATAAATTAAAAACTTTTAAAACTCTAAATGAGAAATTAAAGCATTACGAAAAACTAGAAGCACGTATTTCTAAATTAGAATCTAGCCAATAATAAATATTTAAGACTATAATTTATACGCTATAACCCTATCCTTCTTTATCGTAACTTTGCTATATGCGATTTAAGATTGAATCAGAATTTAAACCTACAGGAGATCAGCCACAAGCAATTAAAAAATTAGCAAGCGGAATTGAGAGTAAAGAGAAATATCAAACTTTACTAGGTGTTACAGGTTCTGGTAAAACCTTTACGGTAGCTAATGTAATTGAAGAAGTGCAACGACCAACCTTGGTATTGGCTCATAATAAAACCTTAGCAGCACAGCTTTATTCTGAATTTAAACAATTCTTTCCAGAGAATGCTGTTGAATATTTTGTGTCCTACTACGATTATTATCAACCAGAAGCCTACATACCTGTTTCTGGCGTGTATATAGAAAAAGATTTATCTATTAACGAAGAAATTGAGAAGATGCGATTGAGTACAACCTCTTCTCTACTCTCTGGACGACGCGATGTCATTGTTGTGGCTTCGGTTTCATGTTTATATGGTATTGGAAATCCTGTTGAGTTTCAAAAAAATGTAATCTCGGTTGAAAAAGATCAGGTCTTGTCACGCACTAAATTATTACATCAATTAGTACAGAGTTTATATTCTAGAACTGAAGCCGAATTTAAGAATGGAAACTTCAGAATTAAAGGAGATACGGTTGATGTTTTCCCTGGTTATTCGGACAATGCCTTCAGAATCCACTTTTTTGGCGATGAAATTGAAGAAATTGAAGCTTTTGATGCCAGAACTAATGAAATCATAGAACGTTATGATCGTTTAAATATCTATCCTGCAAATATGTTTGTTACATCACCAGATGTGCTGAATGGAGCAATAAAAGATATTCAAGATGATTTGGTAAAACAACACGATTATTTCAAAGAAATAGGAAAACATCTAGAAGCAAAACGATTAAAAGAGCGTACAGAATTTGATCTAGAAATGATTCGTGAGTTAGGTTATTGTTCTGGAATTGAAAACTATTCACGCTACTTAGATGGTAGAGCTCCAGGAACAAGACCATTCTGTTTACTCGATTATTTTCCAGATGATTTTTTAATGGTCGTTGATGAAAGCCATGTTACAATATCACAGGTCCATGCGATGTATGGTGGTGATAGAAGTAGAAAAGTAAACTTAGTTGATTACGGTTTCCGCTTACCAGCAGCAATGGATAACAGACCTTTAAAGTTTGAAGAGTTTGAAGCACTACAAAACCAAGTCATCTATGTATCTGCAACTCCTGCAGATTACGAAATGCAGAAAAGTGATGGTGTATATGTAGAGCAAGTGATTAGACCAACTGGGTTATTAGATCCCATTATTGAGGTACGACCAAGTTTAAATCAGATTGATAATTTAATTGAAGAAATTCAAGATCGTGTTGAAAAAGACGAAAGAACTCTAGTAACGACGTTAACAAAACGAATGGCTGAGGAATTGACTAAATACCTAACTCGTATTTCTGTTCGTTGTCGTTATATCCATAGTGATGTAGATACGTTAGAGCGTGTTGAAATAATGCAAGATTTACGTAAAGGTGTTTTTGACGTTTTGGTTGGTGTTAATTTACTTAGAGAAGGCTTAGATTTACCCGAAGTATCATTGGTTGCAATCTTAGATGCAGATAAAGAAGGGTTTCTTCGTTCTGCACGTTCATTAACCCAAACAGTTGGTAGAGCAGCAAGACACTTAAATGGAAAAGCAATTATGTATGCAGATAAAATCACCAAAAGCATGCAAAAAACAATCGATGAAACCGAATATCGAAGAGAAAAGCAAATCGCATATAATACAAAACATAATCTTGTACCAAAAGCATTAAATAAGAGTTTAGACAGTGCTTTATCTAAAAACTCTGTTAGTACTTACCGAACGGAATTGGATGCAAAGATTGCCGCAGAACCAGAAAGTGAATATTTGACTAAAGATCAACTAGAGAAAAAAATTAGGGAACGGCGTAAATTGATGGAGCTGGCTGCAAAAGCATTAGACTTTATGGAAGCCGCACGTTTTAGAGATGAGATAACTGCTTATCAGAGTAAGCTTGAGAAGTTGAAAGTGAAATAGTGTTAATATAGTTTTTCCGATTAGAAAGATTGCCACGTCCCTCGTCCTCGCAATGACATTCCTTTTTTTTTTTCTGAAAACTGAGACTAAATACTAGTTATACTGTACCTTAAATATATCGATTAAGAAATCTGGTGGTACAATTTTATTAGGAAAACTATCCATTAAATCTAAAACACGATTTATAGACTCATGACTCAAGCCCATTCGCAATCCAAAATTATGAATCTTAACCAATTGTTTAGAAGATACTTTATGATCCAAATTCATTAAAAGCACAAGTCTGTGAAACTGAACAATACGTTCGCTATGTGTTTTTAAATGCACATAAGTTACAGGATGCATAAAAAGATATTCAAAATCTTCTTTAGATATATCTAATTGCTTAGCAATACTAAATAAGAAGTTATATTCAATCGATCTTATATTTTCATCTGTTTGGGCAAAGGCAATCATTTCAGAAAGCAAGCTCAATTTTTCAGCACGGTTAATCATGACTTAGAGGGAATTATTTTATACTGTAAAGTTACAGAGATGTATTATTTTATTGTCGTTGATATAATGTATCTTGTCGAAAAATTAAAGGTACTTGGTCGGAATTTTTAAACGTTTGTCAACTCAAAACATCAATTATAGTATGAGATTCAAGCATATTTTTCTAATTTTAGCTGTAGTTGTTTTTGTTAAAACCAGTGCTCAAACCACTGCATCTAAACAGGTTACAACTTTTACTATCGAAGCACTACAACTAGATACTATAAAGACCATTTGGGTATATTTACCAAAAGATTATCAAAATTCTGAAAAGAACTACCCAGTAATATATATGCATGATGCACAGAATTTGTTTGATGCAAACACATCTTACGTTGGAGAATGGAAAGTTGATGAGTACATGGATACACTAACTGATAATGAAAGTATTATTATTGGAATTGAGCATGGAAACGAAAAACGTATTGATGAACTCACAATATATAAGCATAAAGAATATGGTGGAGGAAAAGGTGCTGCATATATAACCTTTATTAAAAACACACTAAAACCTCATATTGATATTACATACAGGACACTACCAGAAGCAAAGCATACAACTATTTTCGGTTCTTCCTTAGGCGGTTTAATGTCGTTTTATGCAACTATAAAATATCCTGAAACATTTGGAAAAGCTGGAGTGTTTTCTCCTTCGTTTTGGATAAATACAGAAATCTATAGTTTTGTAGAATCAATAGAGGTTTCTGAAACGTCAAAATTCTATTTTTTGGCTGGAACCGCAGAAAGTGAAGATATGGTTGCAGATCAAGAACGCATGGTCGCTTTATTAAAAGAAAAAGGTGTGAAAGAAAATCAAATAGAAAACCACATCATAAAAGGTGGTATACATAGTGAAACATTTTGGTCAGCACATTTTGCTAACGCTTATGAATGGCTTTATAAACCTGAATAAAATTTTTATATTAAACTGAACTTTACAGAAAATAAAAAATAACAGATTTCCATTTTTATGGGAATAAAAATAAATTTTCAATGACAAACAATGACATATTTAAAAAACTAAGAGTAGCACATAAGCTAAGAGATGACGATATCGTAAAAATTCTAACGTTAGTTGACTTCAGAATTTCAAAAAGTGAACTCAATGCAATGTTTAGAAATGAAGATCATCCAAAATATATGGAATGTGGAGATCAGGTTCTTAGAAACTTTCTAAATGGATTGATTATTCATTTAAGAGGTCCAATGCCTAAAAAAGACAATTCAAATAAACCTAAACAAAAAAAGAACAACACATAATGTTGTTCTTTAACATATAATCTAAACTCCTCAATTCAATTTAATCATCTTTACAGGAATCTTAAATGACTTTCTATAATCTATAGCTTCCTTTGATAGCTTCTTATAGTTTAAGCGGCTCTTAATGTAATTTTCTACTAACTTATTATCAGTATCTACAGATAACACTACCATTTCATCATTTTCATTGATGAATATATCAACGATAACATTAACTTCTTTGCTCAATTGAAAATTAGGGTTTTTCAATAATTTTCCAACAGTTTCAGTGATTGAAGCTGGTTCAGCTTTTTCGATCGGATTTGTACTTGCTGAAAGTACACTACTAAACGTAATTGCTACGGCTAGTGCAAACATTTTGAATTTTTGCATAATTATTCGATTTTAAGATTGATACTTAAAAGACGAGTAAATATTAAAGGTGTTACAGTTCTTAACACTGTTTAACGTTGATTAACAGCTAATTAACATATTGTTAAATAAAAAAAATGCGCCTTTTAGGCGCATTTAATATATAATATAATTTAAAATTCTTAAGAAAGCACTGTTTGTACTTTATCTG
>NZ_JADGDZ010000113.1 GCF_016744625.1 Winogradskyella sp. | reverse complement strand
ATCGAATTTAAACCAAGAATATTTAATTGCTCATCTTGAGACATATAAGAATAAATAGCATCAAAACTTTCTTGAGTAAACTTTCTCAAAATTAATCTGTCAGTTATTATTTCTTCAAACTTCATTTTTCAATTATTGCTAACGTTAGTATATATAAGCTTAGTGTTTTTAGTAACTATATACAATTCATTATTATAGGTTATGTGTACTTATTTAAATTGTATTATATCCTTTCAAATAAGAGTTATGTAACACTTTAAATAATTTATCAAAACTATATTGTTTGTCTTTCATTTCTCAAATACACTACAATTTGTTATTATAATAGAGTTCTTCATATCCATTAATATATTCTGGATATGAGGAATATTTATTTAGATGATATTAATCTTCACTTTTCCGCTTCGCTACAAAAGTACCATTAGGTTGTATAAACTTAACCTCATTAATTTTACTATCAGTTTCTATAAACTCTATTTTAAAACCTTCTAATGTTTTAAAATTAAATTTATGTTCTGAGGTTGGGATAAGCGCATATTCTGGTTGTCCAGGGACAAATACATAGAGCACATTCTCATCTTTGATATAAGCTTTAATTTCTGTGCCAGCTAAATTGTACTTGCCAACATATTGCTCTAGTGTTTTTGCATCTACATCTATAGTGTTTGGAGTGCGTTTAAAAGCTATAGCATCTACAGTTGGCTCTGCAGTAACACGACCATAATCTATATCACCAGATTCGTAGGCACTAAAAGTTATTTTTAAGGACCTTCCTATTGCTGTAGTATCTACCTTTCCGTCTTTAACATCTAAAAACTCAAAAGTGTCGTAATGAAAATGGTTTAAATATTGTTTATCTCCATTGAGCTCAGAAAACAGAGAGTCATTCTTCACAAAGACATTAAATTCCCCATAACCTTCATGGAGATAAGATCCTGTGTACTCTAATCTCGTATGTGATGGTCTTGTGTTTTTTACATTAGAAAGTTCTGAGTCTTCTTTAACTTCTTTTTGAGCTTTAAGTGCTTTTTCAGTATCTTCTTTGTGCTTTTTTGCCCATTCAGTTTTTTTAACTTTAAGCATGTGGTCAGCGGCTATATTTCTAATTAGTCTTGGTACAGCAGAACCATTTTGATTAGCTAATACTACAATTCCTAAACTATCTGAAGGGTAAAAACCTACACTAGCAGAAAAGCCATCAATATTTCCACCATGTTCTACCAAATAGTGACCTTTATAAGAATGTAAAAACCAACCATAACCATAATTTGCAAAATGCACATTTGGTAATTCTTTATTTGGTGTGGCACCTGCAACTACCATTTGAGAACTCATGGCTTCTTTTACATACGCTTCAGGTATAATTTGTTCATTCTTATATTTCCCATTATTAATCCATGTAATTAACCACTTACTCATATCATTAACGCTACTGTTTATGCTTCCTGCTGGAGACATACCTGCAATATCGTAGTAATCTGTTTTTTCAATATTTCTATCTGCATCTAAGGTGTAACCAAAAGCGGCATTAGAACTCGATTTCATACCTTCAATCATCGTTTTAGAACGATTCATACCTAAAGGCTTAAAAAATTCATCTTCAATATTTTCTTCCCATGTTTTTCCTGTGATTTTTTCAGTAATAACACCTTGCGTTAAAAACCCAAAATTATTGTAATACCATTTTTGACGCACACCTGTAAAAGGTTCGTGGTATTTTAACTTGGCGACCATACTATCTTTATTATGACTAGGGAAAAAGTACCAAGCACCATCATGTCTTGGTAAGCCTGTGCTATGACGCATTAAATCTTTAATAATGATTTGGCTATTCATCTCATCATTGTAAAATTCTAATTTTGGAATGTATTTTCTAGGACTATCATTAAATGATAGTTTTTCATCTTCGCGCAATAAACCTAAAAGTGCTGAGGTAAATGCTTTGGTTGAAGAACCAATCGCAAAAAGTGTATTTGCATTTGCAGGTACTTTATTTTCATAATCACTATAACCAAAACCTTTAGCGTAAATGATTTTATCTCCTTCTACAATGGCAACTGCAAAACCAGCCGCTTTTGTACTTTCTAATACAGAATTAAATTGTTTTTCAATACCTTTTAAACGTTTGTCAGTTTGCGAAAACGCTAATGTAGAAATTAACGTTAATGCAACAATAAGAATGCGATTTTTACTCACCAGATTTCTATTGTTCTGAAAGAGTTCGTGAATCTTTGATTTCATTTTTAGTTGGATTTTTATATTATGGTTATGTAGTATATGTATAGAAATACAACAGTAAGTTACTGTTTTTTTGAAGGAATTTTTAAAAAATGACAATTCGTCATTAAAAAATTACAATTGGGTAAGTCTAGTTTTAAGAATCTTAAGTTGTGTTAGATATTTGTATCAAATTAAAACATAAGCCATGAACGTATTAATAAAAATAGTAATTGCTGTAATTTTAAGTTTTGTTAGCTATCAATCAGAAGCACAAGAAAAGTATAACATTACAATTACAGTTGAAGAAACTGATAGTAATGATGGTAAAATGTTATTAGCGCTTTATAATTCTGAAACTAACTTTTTAGAAACCTCTTATAAAGGCACAAAAAGTGATATAGTGAATAATATGTGTACTATTACTTTTAAAAATGTTCCAGAAGGTACATATGCGGTTTCAATCTTTCATGATGAAAACAATAATGAGAAACTAGATACTAACTTCTTTGGTATTCCGAAAGAAGATTATGGTTGCTCTAATAATGCTAAAGGTTTTATGGGACCACCAAAATGGGAAGATGCAAAATTTCAACTAAAAGCAAATAAAAAAATAACAATTACACTATAAATATCAATTAATAATACTAACACATGAAATCGAAGATTCACCAGTACCAAAAACTAAATAGACATACTATGAGTAAGAATTTAATCATCATCGCTTTATTAGTAATCACAGGAATTACACAAGCGCAAACTAACTTTGAAAAAGGAATGAATAAAGCCTTTGAGCTTTGGCAAGCAGATAAAACTGACGAGGCTGAAAATATGTTTGAGCGTATCGCAAAAGCAGAATCAGAAGAATGGTTACCAAACTATTATATCGCACAAATTAATAGCTTAAAAAGTTGGAGCGAAAAAGACGAAACGGTTTTAAAAGCACAGTTAGACAAAGCACAAGAGCATATTGATTTGGCGATGACAAAAAGCGAAGACAATGTAGAATTAATAGTAATGCAAGCACAAGTTTTAACAAACTGGGTTGCTTTTGATGGTATGACTTATGGTATGAAGTATGGTGCAAAAATCACGGAGTTATATACTAAAGCAATAGAAGTGTCACCAACAAACCCAAGAGCAGTATTTTGTAAAGCTGATTGGTCTATGGGAAGTGCAAAATACTTTGGACAAGACACTGCACCTTATTGTAAAGAAATTGAGGCATCAATTGAACTTTTTGATACCTTTAAACCAGAGAGTGATTTTCATCCAAATTGGGGAAAAGAGCGTGCTAAGCAGGTATCTGAATCTTGTAAAGAATAAATAACGAAACGTATTATGTCAAAGTCAATTAAAAAGATCATTCTTACCATTATTATTGGAGCTATAGTTTTTGTTATTGGAAATTTACTTTCTAGTGGTTTTAATTTTAAAAATGTAAATGAGTTTTTAATAGACTTTGGCTTTTATCAATTATATGCTTTTGTTTTAGGGTATTCTAACATGATGTTTTTTGATTATATGGAAAAACGCAAATGGAAAACTGGAGATACCTTAAAAAGAATAGTTTCTGGAATTATTGGAGCAGTAATAATATCGTTAATTGGCATATTTTGTCTAAGACTTTTTATATCAACTGTTATCTATGACGTAGATATTAAAGCGTTTATTGATAGAGAATCTTGGAGTAATTATTCTTTTGGCTTGTGGATTACCTTAACTATAATCTCTATATTTCATGTTATCTTTTTTTACAATAAGTATCAGAAAAATAAGATAAAAGAGCAAAAAGTAATTGCTGGTACAGCTAGTGCAAAGTTCGATGCTTTAAAGAATCAGTTAGATCCGCATTTTCTGTTTAATAGTTTAAATGTACTATCAAGCTTAATTGAAGAAAATCCAGATAATGCTCAACGGTTTACAACCTCATTATCTAAAGTATATCGCTATGTTTTAGAACAGAAAAGTAAAGAATTAGTGACTGTAGATGAAGAGTTGAACTTTGCCAGAACCTATATGTCGCTTTTAAAAATGCGTTTTGAGGACAGCATCATTTTCGAAATACCAGACAAGGCTTCTAATCCAGAAAGTAAAGTGGTACCACTTTCATTACAATTGCTTTTAGAAAATGCCGTAAAACATAATATGGTAACATCGAGTAAGCCATTACATATTAAGATATACGAAGATGGAGATCACTTAGTAGTGATGAACAATCTTCAACCAAAACAAATAGTAAAGAAGAGTAGTGGAGTTGGTTTAGAAAATATAAAACAACGTTATAATCTGCTTTCAAATAGAAAAGTACACATCAATCAACGAGATAAGGATTTTGCAGTTGCAATTCCTATGCTCACAAAACAAGTATCAATCATGAGAACAACACAAAAATCACAAGAGCGTCTAAACGACGATTATGTTAAAGCACACAACCGTGTAGAAGAATTAAAGGGCTTTTACTATAGTTTAATATCCTATGTCTTTGTTATACCCTTTTTAATATTTATATGGTACACCTTTTCAAGACATACTATACAATGGTTTTGGTTTCCAATGTTTGGTTGGGGATTAGGTTTAGCAATTCAAGCTTATCGCGTCTTTGTAGATAATGGTGCTTTTGGTGCCAGTTGGGAAAAGCGAAAAATTGAAGAATATATGCGTAAAGAAGATGAAAATAATCGTTGGAAATAATTTATAACATCATGAAAACTCAAGAATCAGATAAAAAATTTATAAGGGCTAGAAATAAAGTAGAAAAGTTAAAGCGTTTTTATACGCACTTAACAGTTTATTTTGTAATTAATACAGTTATTTCTGCTGTTAAAATAATGAACAATACCAATAATGGGGAAACCTTTAAGGAAGCTTTATTTGACTTTTCAACGTTAGCCTCATGGTTGCTTTGGGGAGTTGCAATTGTAATACATGCGTTTTCCGTATTTGGTCTTCCATTAATTTTGGGTGACGATTGGGAAGAACGTAAAATAGAAAAGTATATGAACGATGAATTAGATAACGATTAAAACATTAATAAAATGGAAAAATTTGATATAGAACCTTACGATGAACATAAAAATTCAGCAAGTTTTAGAAAAGAAGAAGCTTATTTAAGAGCAAAGAAAAAGGTAGAATCAATTATTGGTTTTTATTGGCATTTGGCAGTTTATGTAGTTGTTAATTTATTTTTAATCATACTAATAGGAGTTAATGCTGGTTTTTCAGGCTTTGGGCCTTATGCTACTGCTACATTTTGGGGAATAGGATTAGTCTTTCATTTCCTAGGTGTTTTTGGCCCAAATTTTTTCTTTGGAAAAAATTGGGAAAACAAAAAAATCGAAGAATTTATGGATAAAGAGCGTAAACGTTGGGATTGAGATTAATATAGGTAACTAATCAATAAAGAAATTATGTTTAAAATTCGGTTAATTATAGTACTCATAGCTACAGCTTTTATGGGTAATGCTCAAAACAGTTTTATAGTTAAAGACGTAAAAGTTTTTGATGGTGAAGTTATCATTGAATCTACTTCTGTAAAAGTTGAAAATGGTGTTATTGTTGAAGTTTCGAAGCATATTAAAGCTTCTAGTAAAACTTTAATTATTGAAGGTAAAGACAAAACTTTAATGCCTGCATTATCAAATGCGCATGTACATGCTTGGGCTGCAGAATCCCTTAAGGAAGCTGCTAAAGCTGGTGTGCTAAATGTTATGGATATGCATGGTGTGGAAACCTATCAATCTGCTATGCGACAATTAAAAGATTCCACCAACTATGCTAATTATTATGTCGCTGGTTATGCAGCAACTGTACCAGAAGGTCATGGAACTCAATTTGGTTTCCCTGTTCCAACGTTGACGAAACCCGAGGAAGCTAAACAATTTATTGCTGATAGAGTTAAAGCTGACGTAGATCATATTAAGATTATTCTAGAACCTTGGAAAGCAACTTTAGATTCTGAAACGGTTGCGGAATTGATTAAAGAAGCACATAAAGCAGAAAAAATTGCAGTAGTACACATAAGCCGTCTAGATGACGCTGTTGATGTTATATTAAATGATGCAGATGGTTTAGTTCATATTTGGTGGGACAAAGAGCTAGAGCCTAGTAAATTGAAAGAACTCTCAGAATCAAAATCATTTTTTGTGATTCCAACCTTACTGACAACATTTAAAGTTTTTAAAAGTATGGGATCTGAAAGTGAGCAATTCTTGTATAAAGAGCAATTACTATCTGAAGTTAAAAAAATGTATGAAGTTGGAATTCCAATTCTTGCTGGTACAGATCCGCCTAATGCAGGTATTAATTATGGAACTGATTTATACAAAGAATTAGAACTTATTGGCAAATCTGGTATGCCAACGATTGAAGTCTTAAAAGCTGCAACTAGTAATATTACTACAGCATTTGGTCTCAAAAGAACAGGATTTATTAAAGTCGGTTTTTCTGCAGATTTAATACTAGTAGAAGGAGACCCAACTAAAAACATTAAAGACCTTAATAACTCTAAAACTATATGGAAAAGAGGTAAACAGGTGAAAAAATAGTGTTATGAAAATTAATAAAGATGAAAAGCAGCTATTTTTAAATGCTGAGAAGAAAGTTAAGCGAATTAAGATGTTCTATTTGCATTTGGTATTTTACATCATTGGAGTAGCACTTATATCATATAACTTTTATATTATTGAAGAAGGAGAGTATACTAATAATATCAATGCATTAAATACGTCAACATTAGTGTTATGGACTGTTATTATCGTTATACATGCTTGGACTGTTTTTAAGGGTAGAATTATATTTAAAAAGAGTTGGGAAGATAAAAAAATGGAAAAATTTTTGGATGAAGATAAAGAGTCGGAAACCAAGATGTGGGAATAAATTTATAATTAAAAAGCATAATCATAAATAATGAATGTAATCATAATAGAAGACGAAAAACCATCAGCAAGACGTTTGCAACGTATGCTAAAATCTTTAGATGTAGATGCAGAAACTATGTTACATTCTGTTGAAGAGTCCATAGAATGGTTTTCAAATAACGAGCATCCAGATTTAATATTTTTAGATATTCAATTAAGTGATGGTTTGTCTTTCGAAATTTTTGAAGCTATTGATATTAATTCTGCAGTAATCTTTACTACAGCTTATGATGAGTATGCATTGCAAGCTTTTAAGCTTAATAGTATCGATTATTTATTAAAACCAATTGATGAGGACGATTTAAAAGTTGCTGTAGAAAAATATAAAGAGCGAACACCAGAAAAACAATCTGTTACTTTAGATTTTAATGATATTAAAAAATTATTAGTTAACCCAATTGAGCGTGAATACAAGAAACGCTTTTCAGTAAAAGTTGGTCAACATCTAAAGCTAATAAATATTGAGGATATTGAGTGTATTTATAGTGAAAACAAAGGGACATATGCCTTTACAAGCGAAGGTAGAAATTATTTGTTGGATTCTACCTTAGATCAACTAGAAGGTGAACTTGAACCTCATGTGTTCTTTAGAATTAGCAGAAAGTATTATGTGAATATCAATGCTATTAAAGATATGGTAAGTTATACGAATTCGAGATTAAAGATAAAATTGAATCGTTATAATGAGCAAGAAATTATTGTTGCTAGAGAGCGCGTTAAGGATTTTAAAAACTGGTTAGAATAAATCAAATACATCACCTAACCCTTCTGTTAATCCGTCTAGCAAATCGCCTGTACCAGAAAGTAGTCCATCTAAAATATCTCCATTCAATATAAAGAGGTCTAATAGTAAGAGTTCTTCTAAATCAAAATCATAATATTTTTTAGCTTTCGTTTTGGCTTCTTCTTGCCATTCTTTGTACTGTTCTTTCTGTTCCATGACTACTGGTTTATTTGTAGCTTGCGATTTCAGTAGTTTATCATAAGCACTTCGCTTTTCAGAATCTGATAATACATCAAAAGCTTCGACAAGTAATTCAAATTGAGCTCTTGCATCTGATGACTTGTTGTTATCAGGATGATAAATTGCTATTTCTTTTCTGAATGCTTTCTTAATCGTATAAAGATCAGCAGAATCCTCAATTTTAAGAAGAGTGTAGTAATTAGTTATCATAGCTAGATGAGTTTAATTACTTATTAGTAACGACTTAGCAGAATATGTTACAACCTAATCTTTATCTTCAATTCTATTTTCATCAAAAGCCGAAGGCAATAACTTAGGAATAAACTTAACAAACAAAGGTAATAAGAGCATACCTCCAGGCAACATAAAGATAGCCAAGCTCGGAATGGATTTAAAAATATCTAATAATTGCGTTTGAATTTTCTTTTGCTCATCATCAGAAAGATTACGCTGTGTAGATTGTGCCAAAAGCGTCATGGCTTCTTTACTTTCCGATAGTTCTTTGATGAGTCGCTTGCTATTTCTTTTAATGAGTTTAGAAACAACCTTACTACTGTTGTCATAAAAACTTTGAGCTAAGTTTTTAGAACTTAAAAAGGCGACATCGTCTTTGTGCTCATCATAAAATATATTGATACCATCCATGGATTTAGCGATATCTTCATTGTTTAATGACAAATCTATTTTTAAACGGTTTAAGAATTCACGTTCTTCTTTATCAATAACCATATCTGTCCAAGATGCCATACATACTAAATCTATAACGTATAACTTCTCTAGAGGTTCATTGATAAAAGCAACAGCATCATCATAAGAAGGCAATTCTGAATTTTTATGACGAATAGAACCTTCAAATAACTTAATAAGATTTTGGTCGTATTCTGTTTTTTTAGATTTAGCATCTATGACTGAGAATACAATCGTTTCTAGTGCAGATTCAAGAGTATTTACATAGTTTTCAATTCCATCTTCATTCTTCAAAAAACGTTGGTAACCTAATACATCAACAAACAAAAGGGCATTAATTAAAAAATAATTAAAACTTTTTGAAATAAAATTATCATCAATATGTATGCGTTTATGAATCATCTTTTCTAACAAACTATCCGGCTTTTTATCGCCAAATAATTCTTCGAAAAATGAACGTTTCTGATTACTTATAGATTTATTATACCTAATAAGATTATCTATAAAATCTTCATCTGGTTGTTCTTTTTTATAAATAAAATAATAGGTGAGGAGTAGGTTGATTTTACAGCGTTCTTCTTCAGTAAAATCAAAGGGTTTTACAATATCGAGTACAACTGTAATATTGCTTCCGTAGATGAATCCTGCGTGCTTTAATTTATTGTAAAACTCAGAAGTTTCTATTTGCGAATACATCGTTTCAGAAACTTCGATTAGTAATTTTTTTATCCAGCCACTAGCTGATGGATTCATAGACTTATAATTATAGTATAAAGATACTTTTTATCTCTTAAAAAATGTGGGATTTCAATTTTTTTGAAAAAAATATAAAACCGTCTCTTTCATTTTCTCGTAGGTAGAACAGAGACACAAATAAATAACAAAATCTCAAAATTATGAAACGAGCATGTTAAAAGCTTTATCATTTAACTGAATGATTAATAGCGAACGGCATGTGAC
>NZ_JADGDZ010000019.1 GCF_016744625.1 Winogradskyella sp. | reverse complement strand
ATGTAATATCGTTTTTAAAATTTACATGTGCTTCTAAATGAATCTCTGCTTCATTAAGTTGCCATATATGTACATGATGCATATTCTCTATAAACTCTAATTTTTCTATGTCTTTAACAATATCCTTGATATGAATTTCCTCTGGTGTAAACAACATCAACACTTTAAAAGAATCCTTTAATAAGTCCCAACCCATTACAATTAAATAAATAGCAATTGCAAAGGTTAACACACTATCAATCCACCAGATCTCATAAAACTTCATTAATAAACCTCCAACTAAAACCGCTACACTTGCCATCATATCTGTTAATAGGTGAAGGTAAGCACTCTTCATATTCATGTTATCATCAGCATTTTGCTTTAGTAACAACACACTAAATCCGTTTCCTAAAATAGCGATAAGAGATAACCAAATTACTAAGTTAGATTCTATTTCTTGTGGGTTTTGAAAACGCTCAACAGCTTCAAAAATGAGAAGAATAGCAACAATAATTAAAGTTGAAGCATTAATAAAAGCAGCTAAAATTTCGGCACGTTTATAACCAAACGTACGTTTTAAAGACGCTTTTCTTTTTACAAGCTTATTTGCTATATAACTTATTACTAAAGAAACGACATCGCTAAAATTATGAAGCGCATCACTCAATAAAGCTAAACTACCAGAAATTAAACCACCAATAACTTGAGCAACTGTAATCGCAATATTTAAAACTATTGAAATAAGTAAATTACGACCATTAAGATCGTGAGAATATGAATGATTATGTGAGTGCGAGTGACTCATTTAACATGATAAAGGAATTTTATCTACACGATTTTGATGACGACCACCTTCAAACTTAGTATCTAAAAAAGTATCTACCATTTTTATGGCTTGTGGAATTGATGTAAAACGTGCTGGAATACAAATAATATTAGCATTATTATGTAAACGTGTTAATTCAGTAATCTCACTTGTCCAACACACTCCAGCTCTCACTTTTTGATATTTATTAGCTGTCATCGCTACACCATTAGCACTACCACAAACTAAGATTCCAAAATCTACCTTACCATCATTAACATCTTTAGCAACAGGATGTACAAAATCTGGATAATCTACACTATCTAATGTATCTGTACCATAATTAGTAATAGTATGTCCTTTGGTTTCTAAATGTTTTACAATAGCAGCTTTATAATCTGGTCCTGCATGGTCGTTTCCAATGGAAATTTTCATAATAAGTAGTCTTATGTTATTAGACCTCAAAGTTAATAATTGCTTATAAGTAAGCATAACTTATAACAGCTTACTTATTCATAAGTTTTAAGTTTGAAAATAAGTTTTTTGTGAGCATTTATAATTGCTGTTCATAAGTACAACTAAAAATGATGAGTACTTGTTAATAACTGTTCATAAGTCTCTAAAACTAAAATTAGGTTTATCCATTAATTTTCATAATCAAAATTAAGATGATACAAACCTAATTAGTTAGCTGTTTTTTTAGAGAGAGTTATTAAGTATCATTAGTATAGAAATGAACAGTTTTTTAGTAAAAATATATGAGTAAATTCTATTAACATCGTTTATTAACAGTTGTTCATAGTTTTTAAAATAACCTTTAAAATGAAGGAGTTATATATAAATTTAATGTTAACTACGTATTAAATAAATATGATAAGTCACTTATCAAAACAAAACTCTAAAAAGTTATAGTAACTATTAACAGACTATAATAACCATCGTTTTATTTTTTAAATTTTAAAAGAAAAATGATTATATGTATATATATGTTGATAAGTTTGAAATTTAAAAAATAGATAAACTTTTATATTAAACGCATTATACTCAATATTTCAAACCAATATTTTACTAATAAACGACTATCTATAAGCTATTATTTACCGATTACACTTTATTTGATAAAACTCTTATAAAAAAGCGATATTTTGTAATAAGTTTAAATCACTTATTATGAAACATAAATTACGTTTACTAGTATTATTAATATCCTCATTAAGTTTTTCACAAGTACAAATTGGGCAGGATATTGATGGTGAATCCGCAGGAGATTTTTCAGGACGTAGTATAAGTTTATCTTCAGATGGAAGTATTGTCGCTATTGGTGCTTCTAATGCTAAAGGCTATGATGCTAATGGAAATCTAGGTTCTACTGGACATGTACGCATTTATGAAAACCAAAGCGGTACTTGGTCACAAATAGGACAAGACATTGATGGAGATGTATCGGGAGATAATTCAGGATTTAAGATAAGCTTATCATCAAACGGTAGTATTGTTGCTATTAGTTGTCCTATTCATAATGGCAATGGAGGTACTTTAAGTAATTCAGGTCATGTACGCATTTATGAAAACCAAAGCGGTACTTGGGTACAAGTAGGACAGGATATTGATGGTGAAGCGACAGGAGATGAATCAGGACAAAGTGTAAGTTTATCATCAGATGGAAGTATTGTTGCTATTGGTGCTACTGAAAATGTGGGTTATGCGCAAAGTTGGCAAAGGCCAGGTCATGTACGCATTTATGAAAATCAAAGCGGCACATGGGTACAAATAGGCCAGGACATTGATGGTGAAGGAACAGGAGATGAATCAGGATTTAGTGTAAGCTTATCATCAAATGGTAGTAGTATTGCTATTGGTTCAATTCTTAATGATGGTAATGGAGGTAATTCAGGTCATGTAAGAGTTTATGAAAACCAAAGTGGTACATGGGTACAAGTTGGACAAGATATAGATGGTGAAGCAACAGGGGATTTTTCAGGACGTAGCATAAGTTTATCGTCAGATGGAAGTATTGTTGCTATTGGTGCAAATGATAATGATGGTAATGGATTTGGTTCAGGTCATGTACGCATTTATGAAAACCAAAGTGGTACTTGGGTACAAATAGGACAAGATATTGATGGTGAATCCGCAGGAGATAATTCAGGAAATAGTATAAGTTTATCGTCAGATGGAAGTATTGTTGCGATTGGTGCTGAAGCAAATGATGGTAATGGTTTAAGCTCTGGTCACGTACGTGTTTATGAAAACCAAAGCGGCATCTGGACACAAATAGGGCAGGATATAGATGGTGAAGTTGCAGGAGATGCATTAGGATATAGTGTAAGTTTATCTTCAGATAGTAGTAGTGTTGCTATTAGTGCAATTAGTAATGATGGTAATGGTATTAATTCTGGCCAGGTACGTGTTTACGATTTAAGTGCTTTATTATCTTTAAATGAGTTTGCATTATCACAATTTAAATTATACCCAAACCCAACAAAAAATCAATTCACTATTCAATTAAATACTACTACAAAACTAAAAAGCGTGTATATCTACAACAACTTAGGTCAATTAGTTTTAACTTCTAAAAAGAGGACTATAAATTCTTCAAAATTAGCAGCAGGTGTTTATACTGTAGAAATAGAAACTACTAAAGGAAAAGCCTCTAAAAAGTTGATTATAGAGTAGATTATAAAAAATTTAAAAAACTAAAAAAGAGGTGTGAAATTCACACCTCTTTTACAATAATTTAACCTTAGCTAAACACTATTAAATTTTAATAGTGTAGCTTTGCATTAAACTTAATATCTTCACTTCCACCTATATTGAGTTAAAATTTAGAATTCCTAACACTTTTAGGAAAAGAATATGATTACAAATTAAATGACAAAAAAGAAAAAAAGGAAATCATCAAAAAACAAGATTTCCAACCTTACAAATACCATTCTAGGTATTTTAAAAAAAGAAAGAAACCAAGCCCTAAATTATAAACAAATTGCTTCTAAACTAGGTGTTAACGACGCTAGTAGTAGAAATCAGATTATAAAAACTTTAGCAAAATTAGCCGCTAAACAAGAAATAGAACAGGTAGATCGTGGTAAATATAAAGCCATTGTAAATACAGAATATCATACAGGTATTTTAGATTTAGCGTCAAAAGGAAATGGATATATCATTTCAGACGATTTTGAAGATGATATTTTCATTGCTTCAAATAATATAAATAAAGCTTTAAATGGAGATGAAGTAGAATTTCACGCTTACAAAAGAAGACATCGTGGAAAATTAGAAGGAGAAATCACCAATATTATTACACGAGCTAAAACGGAATATGTTGGTACTATTCAAATTCACGAGAAAAAGAACTTCGCATTTGTAGTACCAGATAGTCCTAAAATGTATAAAGACATTTTTGTACCTATTAATAAAATTAATAAAGCAGAAGATGGAGATAAGGTTTTAGTTTCTTTAGAAGATTGGCCAGAAAAATCAGATTCACCTAACGGAAAAGTACTTCAAGTATTAGGCAAACCAGGAGAACACAGCACAGAAATTCATTCTATTTTAGCTGAGTATGGTTTGCCACTAGAGTTTCCTCACAATGTAGAAACGTATGCTAATAATTTAGATATTTCAATTAAACCAGAAGAAATCGCAAAACGACGCGATATGCGTAAAGATTTAACCTTTACTATAGATCCTAAGGACGCGAAAGATTTTGACGATGCCTTATCGTTCACGGTTCTAGATAATGGTTTATATGAAATAGGAATCCATATTGCAGATGTATCTCATTACGTACAACCAGGAACTGTTTTAGATGATGAAGCTTACGAACGCGCAACCTCTATTTATTTAGTGGATCGTGTAGTACCAATGTTACCAGAGCGTTTATCTAATGGAGCTTGTTCATTACGTCCACACGAAGAGAAATACACATTCTCAGCTGTGTTTCAAATGAACGAAAAATGCGAAATTAAAAACGAGTGGTTTGGTAGAACAGTAACTTATTCTGATGCACGTTTTGCTTACGAAGAAGCTCAGGCTATTATAGAGAACAATCCTAAGTATACTCTTTCATCTCGAGCGAAGTCGAGAGATCTCATAGATCTTAAAATACCAAAAGAAGTTGCTTTAACAGGTAATGAATATAATACAACAACAGATGTTGCTGAAGCTGTTTTAGTTTTAGATAAGTTAGCTAAAAAAATGCGTTCACAGCGTATGCGAGAAGGAGCGATTTCTTTTGATAAGGTTGAAGTAAAATTTAATTTAGATGAGGAAGCCAATCCGGTTGGAGTGTTCTTTAAAACAAGTAAAGATGCTAATAAGCTGATTGAAGAATTTATGCTATTAGCCAATAGAAAGGTTTCAGAGTTTGTTGGAAAACAAAATCCAAAAAAGACTTTTGTGTATCGTGTACATGACGAACCAAAGCAAGAAAAATTAGCACAACTACAGACTGTTGTTGCTCGTTTTGGACATAAATTAAATTTTAAAGACAAAGGAAGTATTGCGTCTTCATTAAATAATTTATTAAAGGATGTTGTTGGTAAAAAAGAACAAAACTTAGTAGATACATTGACTATTCGTACCATGTCTAAAGCAGAATATACTACGCATAATATTGGGCATTACGGATTAGCGTTTGATTACTACAGTCATTTTACGTCTCCAATTCGTCGTTATCCAGATGTGATGGCACATCGTCTATTACAACAGTATTTAGATGGAGAGAAATCTGCAAATGAAGCTATTTATGATGAAAAATGTAAGCATTCTAGTAATATGGAATACTTAGCAACAAAAGCTGAGCGAGATTCAATAAAATACATGCAGATTCGTTTTATGCAAGACCACCAAGAAGAAGAGTTTCTAGGAGTTATTTCTGGAGTTACAGATTGGGGAATTTATGTAGAAATTGTGTCCAATAAATGTGAAGGTATGGTCAGTGTAAGAGATATGAAAGATGACCACTATCAATTCGATCAAGATCAATATGCAATGGTTGGTAATAAATTAGGTATGGTATATCAACTTGGAGATGAGGTTATTGTAAAAGTGAAAAACACAGATTTATTAAAAAAGCACTTAGATTTCTATATGGTTGGTAAACCAGAAGTTGAGTAAATTAAAAATATGATTTGTCATACTAAATTCACAAATTCAACGAAGTTAATTTATTTCAACATCTTGTATTTTACTATGTAACAATTTACTGTTTTTAAGTACTTATAAACAAACAAACAATCACTCAATGATATTAACCACAACAAATTCAATAGAAGGCCATAAAATAATTGATTATTTAGGTATAGTAACTGGTGTTGCTATGAATGAAGAAACCTTATCAATGGGTTTTAGTATGTCTAAATATTATAAAAAAATTCAAGAAAGTATAGATAAAGTTAAAGAAACAGCTTTTCAGCGTTTACAAGTAAATGCATCACAATTAAATGCAAATGCCGTCGTTGGTATAAAAGTAGAAGTTGAATTTACTGCAAGTAACTATCCTATAGTTTCTGTAACAGGTACAGCGGTTAAAGTTGCTGTGTAATCTAAAAAGATATTAAATAAAATAATAAGCATGAAAAAACTCACTCTAATTATAGCCTTAGTAATTGGTTTTATAATAAACGGACAAGAGACTATAGAAAAAACAGTAGGAGAATTCACAACCGTTAAAGTCTATGATTTAATCAATCTTAAAATGATTAAATCAACTGAAGACAAAGTTGTAGTCTCTGGTAAAAACAAAAATGATGTTGAAGTCGTTAATAAAAACGGAAAGCTTAAAATAAGAATGAATATCGAAGAGATATACGATGGTAATGATACTGTTGTGATATTGTATTATACTTCTGTAGATGTCATCGATGCAAATGAAGGAGCTAAAGTTGTGGTTAATGGAGCTATTGAACAATTTGAAATAGATTTAAAAACACAAGAAGGTGGTGAGATTACAGCTAATTTAAAAACGAGTTATGCTAATTTTAGAGCAGTTACAGGTGGAGTTATAACTGTAATTGGAAGTTCTAAAAATCAAGATATTTCAATATATACAGGCGGAGTCATCAATGGTAAGGACTTTGTCACTGAACAAACAGAAGTTAGTATTAATGCTGCTGGAGAAGCTTATGTAAATGCAACAGAGTATGTTGATGTTAGAATAAAAGCAGGAGGTGATGTATTTATCTATGGTAATCCTAAAAAGGTAGAAGAGAGTCGTGTACTTGGTGGCAGAATAAAACGTATGTAAATTCTTAATAGTTTTGTTACTTTTGTGTAAACCGTAAGATTTACATGTTTGATGATATCTTAACAGCCATTCCTTTTGGTATTATTTTAGCCTTTACCATTGGTCCTGTGTTTTTTGTTTTACTCGAAACCAGTGTAACCAAGGGTTTTACTAGTGCTATTATTTTTGACCTTGGAGTTATCTTAGCAGACATTGTATTTATTTTATTGATTTTTAAAAGTACAGACACCCTTTTAGATAAAATAAAAGACGATCCTAAATTATTAGTTTTTGGTGGTGTTTTACTCATTGTTTATGGTCTTATAAGTTTTATAAAAACCTCAAAATCTTTCCGGTCTATTGTAAGAGAACATCACAGAATTGAGTTGCCTAAAAAAGATTATGGAAAGCTATTTATCAAAGGCTTTCTGCTCAATTTTATCAATATTGGTGTACTTTTAGGTTGGTTAGGGTTTATAGTTATTGGCACTTCAATAACCACTTCAAAAAATGGAGTATTTATTTTTATAAGCACAATGCTTATTTCTTATTTCGTAACTGACCTCTTTAAGATTGCGGCAGCAAAACGCCTTAAAAATAAACTTACACCAAGACGTATTTTTAAAACAAAAAAAATTGTTTCATTGGTTATTTTAGGATTTGGAGTATTGTTGCTTACACAAGGCTTGTTTCCTGAGCTCTATGAAAAGAGTAAAGAACAAATAGAGAAGGTTAATCCAATTAAGGATAATGATTAATCGTAGTTATGAATTTAGATTACGCAAGATTACAAAATAGAATTAAAGCTGCTGTTATAGATAGTATTATTCTATTTACTGTGATGTATTGCACATCAGAATTACTTAATTCATTTGAAAATATTTCTCCATCTTTAAGAATGTGGCTTTTCATTCTATATTTTATCCTATATGAACCCTTAATGATATCTGTATTTGGTTATACACTAGGTCACTTTTATTGTGATATAAAAGTGAGACGTGAGAATGATTTTAATAAAAAAATAAACTTCCCGCTAGCATTGATAAGGTTTCTTTTTAAAGCTTGTTTGGGTTGGTTATCACTACTTACAATCACTGGAAGTGAAAAAGGACAAGCAATTCACGATTCAGTGGTTAAATCTGTAGTTTTAGTTGATTAGAACTATGTAAACCTGAAAATTTATAAAAATTACCTCAATATAAGTTGAAGATTTTTTGAGGTACTATTTACAAAGTATTCGAACCGCATAAGTCTTAATTTAAACTTTCTTAAAATTTATAAATAAAAAAACCTTCAACATATGTTGAAGGTTTTTTGAGGTGTCGAGCGGATTCGAACCGCTGTAGATGGTGTTGCAGACCACTGCCTAGCCACTCGGCCACGACACCTTATTGAGAGCGCAAATGTAAAAAAAATAAAGGTTTTACACCATATTGCGCTACTTTTTTCGCTTTTCGGTCATTTTTATGGTTACCATTTCCACGTCACCACCTATTGGTGGATTGATTTTACTAACCGAAATGGTAGCTTTAGTTACCATTTTATCTTCATTAAATATTCGAGTTAATATACGCTGTGCTACGGTTTCAAGAAGTTTTGATGGTTTACTCATTTCTTCTCTAGCCACTTTATTTAAGAACACGTAGTCAACAGTATCATTGAGTTCATCGGATTTTGCCGAAGCTTTTAAATCAGCTTTAACTTCTAAATCTACTCTGTAATCGCTGCCAATAGCTGTTTCTTCTTTTAAGCATCCATGATTTGCAAATACTCTAATATTTTCAACTTTTATTGTTCCCATGCAATAGTTTTGTTATTGCAAAGTTATTTAAAAAAAGAATGTAATTTTATTAAAACACCTTTAATGCTTTCCGGAGATTTTTTTCTAATTTTTTTAGATCTTTTATCAGGATTTTCTGCAATTATGATTGGTCTTTTGTTTTTAACTGTAAAATCAAAAAATCAAATTGCTAATATATTCCTAGTACTTTTTTTATGGTGTTTGGCTTGGTTAATTTTAACAGACACATACATTAATTATACTGAAGAAAATGTTTTAAGCGATCCATTTATTTTTGGTTTTGATCCTGTATTGTTAATTATTCCATCACTATTTCTATACATCATCATAACTATTAACAAATCATTTAATGCATGGTATTTAGTATTGTTTATACCTGGTATTTTATTTAATCTTTTTCAGATTCAAGAAGATAGTATTCTAGATATCATATTTATGCTATTGTTTCCTATAATTAATTTACCCTTAATGATTATTGCTTATCGCATATTAATACGACATAAGAAAAATGCCGCGAACTATTATTCTGAATTAGAATATAAAACTCTAGTATGGATTAAGAGTATTATTATAACGGTTTTAATATTGCATTTTTTTCTATTTTTTAGTGAATTTGCAGAATATTTACATGGGTCATTAGGAGATGTTTTTATGTTTTTAGAAATATTAACGACGTTGTTTATTGTGTATTGGATTGGTTATAATGGTTTTTTCCAAGCACAATTATTTAAAGAAAGTTCTTCTAAAGAAAGTCTAATAGAGGAATTGATTATTTCAGAAACAGAAGCTCAAAAAGAGATAATTTTAAATAATGAGTTGCTCGAGGTGTTTAAAGAAATTGAATCTAGAATAAGGACCGAAAAGCTATTTAAAAACTCAAGCTTAAATTTAAGAAACTTAGCGATGGGTTTAGAAATTAAAGAAAAGGAATTATCTAAGCTGATTAATCAATGTTCTGATACAAATTTTTATCAATTTATTAATCGTTTTCGCGTAGATGAGTTTAAAAACTTATTAAAATCACCAAAGGCCAAACAAATGTCAATTTTAGGCTTAGCTCAAGAAGCAGGATTCTCTTCTAAATCAACATTTTACACTGCTTTTAAAACTTTAGAAGGTGTAACCCCAAAACAGTACGAATTATCTCTTAAAAAGTCCGAATAAAGACCATTCGGACTCCTTCTAACATTCCTTTAAGAATTTAAATATAGGTTACTACGTTCTTTTGCAAACACAAAAAAACGAACGTATATGAAACACACTTTTTTATCATTATTATTTTTCATTTTTATTAGTACTGGATACGCACAAGAAAAATTCACGATTAGCGGTACACTTAAAGATCAAAGCAATGGTGAAACACTTTTGGGAGCAACAATCATTATAAAAGGTACGTCAATTGGTACAACTACTAACGAATATGGTTTTTATTCCTTAACCGTATCTAAAGGTAATTATGTATTAGTTGTGTCTTATTTGGGCTATAAAACAATTGAGGAAAAGATAGATCTTAATCAAAATATAAAATTCAATACTGAATTAGAAGAAGATGCCAGACAATTAGATGAAGTAGTTATAACTGCTGGAGAATCCAAAAAAGTTAATTTAAGAACTCCACAAATGAGTGTTGCCAAATTATCTTCTAAATCCATTAAAAAGATTCCAGCTGCTTTTGGAGAAGTAGATGTAATTAAGTCTATACAATTACTGCCTGGTGTTACTAATTCTGGTGAAGGAGCATCTGGATTTAATGTACGTGGTGGAGCAGAGGATCAAAATTTAATTTTATTGGATGAAGCTGTTATATATAACTCATCACATTTATTTGGTTTCTTTTCAGTTTTTAATGCAGATGCTATTAAAGATATTAAACTTTATAAAGGAGGCATTCCTGCTCGTTTTGGAGGAAGAGCTTCTTCTGTTTTAGATATTCGTCAAAAAGACGGTAATAGCAAAGAATTCAAACTTACCGGAGGTGTTGGACTAATATCAAGTAGGCTAACCGCAGAAGGACCAACTTTTAAGGATAAAGGCTCTTTTTTAATATCTGGTAGATCATCTTATGCGCATTTACTCATGAAGTTATCTAAAAAAACCAAAAAGAGTAGTGTTAAGTTTTACGATTTAAATTTTAAAACCAATTACGAGGTTAATGAGAATAATAAACTGTATTTATCTGGATACTATGGAAATGATGACATTAGTTTTAGCAATTCTTTTAAAAACTCTTACGGTAATCTTACTGGAAACCTGCGTTGGAATCATCTTTTTAATGATAAATTATTTTCTAATCTATCACTTATATATAGCAAATACAATTATAATCTCGAAATCAATTCAGCTGGTATAGATTGGAAATCGGATATTAAAAACTATAATTTAAAATACGATGTTGGTTATTATTTAAATGATACTTATAAATTCAATTTTGGTGTTAGTGGTATCTATTACGATTTTAATCCAGGTCAATTAAACCCGTTAAATTCTAGTTCTGGAGTTAACAAACGTAAGTTAGATGATAAGTTTGGATTCGAAACAGGAATTTACGCTGGTTTAGAACATAAAATTTCTAATAAACTTACAGCGCAATATGGTATTCGTTATAGTAATTTTACTCGATTAGGGAAGCAAACTCTAAATGAATACAGCAATAATTTACCAGTCGTTTACAATGCAGATTTAGGAATTTACGAACGTGCAAATTCTATTGGCCAAACCATGTACAATAACGGCAAGAAAATTGCATCTTTTGGGAATTTCGAGCCTCGATTAGCACTATCTTATCAGTTAAATGAAAAATCTTCAATAAAGGCAAGTTATAATCGCATGGCTCAATATTTACATTTAATTTCTAATACCACATCAGCAACACCATTAGATGTATGGGCACCTAGCGGAAAATATATAAAACCACAATTAGCCAATCAATATGCTGTAGGATATTTTAGGAATTTTAGTGACAATATGTTCTCTATTGAAGCAGAAGCTTATTATAAAACAGTAGATAATCGGGTAGATTATATTGATGGTTCAGATTTAATTGCACAGAACAATATAGAAACGGAAATTTTAATCGGTAAGTCAAGATCTTATGGTTTAGAACTATTGCTTCGTAAAAACAAAGGTGATTTTACAGGATGGATAGCCTATACACTCTCTAAAGCACAACAAAAAACACCAGGAGGTGCTGCAGGAGGATTAGGAATTAATAATGGAAAATGGTATAAGACCTCGTACGATAGAACACACGATATTTCCTTTACTGGGAACTACGAATTAAATAAAAAATGGAGTTTCGGAACAAATTTTGTTTTTCAAACAGGTCGCCCAGTTACCTATCCAAATGGGCAGTTTCAATATAGTGGGCTTTCAATTCCTACATATTCCAACAGAAATGCAGATCGTTTACCTGCATACCACAGATTAGATATATCTGCAACACTCACTCCTAGAAAAAATAAAGACCGGAAATGGAAAGGCGAATGGGTATTTGGTATCTATAACTTATATGGACGCAAAAATGCAGCATCTATTTCCTTTGGTGAGAATTTAGATACAGGCATAAATGAAGCTACACGAACTTCAATTTTCGGATTTATGCCAGGAATCACTTATAACTTTAAATTTTAATACTATGAATATCATAAATAAAAATATCAACCTTTTAATAATTGCAATTCTTCTTTTAACTTCTTGTACTGATACTATTGATGTTGCTGTGCCAAACGGAGGAACAAGATTAGTTGTCGAAGCATCAATTAATTGGGAAAAAGGAACTACAGGTCAAAATCAAATTATTAAATTAAGTACGTCAACAGCTTATTTTGATGCAAATCCAGATATGCCTGCTAATGGAGCAATTGTTTTGGTAACTAATGAAAATGATGGGACTCAATTTACATTTCAAGATCAAGGAAATGGAGAATATATTACAAACAATTTTATTCCTGAATTGAATCATCCCTATTCATTAGAAATTATATTCAACGGAAAAACTTACTCGGCAACCGAAACCCTAATTTCTGTAGTAGATATTTCTGAAATTCAGCAGTCCATAAATGAAGAAGAAGGTGAAGAAAATATAGAGGTTTCCATTTATTTTAATGATCCTGCAAATGAAGCAAATTATTACTTGGGAGAATTTATTCCGTCAAACAATCCAAAAACTAATTTAGAACCTCTTGAAGATAGTTTTACAGATGGGAATCAAAATTTTATTGAATTTGAAGATGAGGATTTTATTGTAGGAGATACCTTAGAGATAAGCCTGTATGGAATTTCCGAACCCTATTACAATTATATTAATCTTTTAGTAAATCAATCTGATTCGGGAGGAAGTCCTTTCCAAACAACACCAGTTCAATTAAAAGGAAACTGTAAAAATTTAGAAGATCCAAACGAAGAGATATTAGGATATTTTAGGTTGGGCGAAGTTGTTAGAGCCACACATATCATTAATTAGATTTAAAAAAAAGTGTTGTAGGCTGTCAACAATTTAAGTTGATTGATTGATAGTACGTTGACAGTCCAACAACCAAAATTATTAATTTATATATATAATAAAAAACGAAAAATATGAAAAAATTAAATTTTAAATTACTTACGATTTCAATCACTTTATTAAGTTTCATCTCGTGTTCTAGTGATGATAATGGTATAACGATATCAACAATAATTGACCCAGGAAACGATCCTAATTTTACCATTGTAGCTAATACAGATATTGGTATGACTAAATACAATAGAAAAGTTGTTGTATTTGGCGTAGATATTTACGCAGCATCTGGTGTAGAAGATGCAAAGTTATTATATGCGGCTAATATTATGGCGCAGTATTTAGATAATAATGAAGATGGTATTGCAGACAATCAAGCAATAGTTGATAAAATGGTAGAAAACAATGCCTTTTTATTTATGTGGAAAAATGAAAGCACTGATTTTTTAAACAATCAACCATCGGGACGTGTTGGGCAAGATTTAGGAAATGATGAAACACACCCTAATTTTGTACTTAATGGACGTACAGGCACTTTTGATGCTGGTTTAGAAGAGGTAT
This sequence comes from Winogradskyella sp., assembly GCF_016744625.1. Lineage (GTDB taxonomy): Bacteria > Bacteroidota > Bacteroidia > Flavobacteriales > Flavobacteriaceae > Winogradskyella. The sequence goes on along the minus strand of NZ_JADGDZ010000019.1, from coordinate 33,602 downwards.
GGCATATTATCACTAATGCTGGTTACGAACGCTTATATCCAAACGTTTTTGGTACACAAGCAGGAAGCTCAATAAGTAACGCAATGGATATTGCTAGAGGTGGGCAGTTTACCACAATTCCAAACCCTTATCCTACAAGTGCATGGTATACATATGATGATCAAACTTGTGATTATGAGTGTCATGGAGGTGAATATATTTACTGGGCAATGAGCTCTATTCTTGGAGCACAAGAAAATAGATTGAGCGAAATAGATAATGAATGGCGATTAAATACGTTAGCTCTAGTACAAAGTACAGATTCAGAAGTATATGGATTACTTACGGATCCACAATATAAATTCCCAACAGTTCTACCAGATGGAACCTATAGGCAATAAACAAAGTGTTGGAGGCTGTTAGCTGTTTTTTAAGTTAGCTAGCAGCTTCTCAACCACAAGTTGAATATTTTAATTAGTAAACAAATCAAAAATATTACTCATAGCACTGGTTTTTGCTTTAAAGAACTCAGTATAAGAACAGTTTTTACAGGTTACAGACGTGAATTTCTTATTCTGCACATCAAAGATTTTAGATAAAGTTCCTCCTGTAGCTCTCATTTCTCCGATTTCGTAAGTGGTATTATCACATTTTGGACATTTGTAGTTCATTTGATTTATATGTTTTGGTTTATACTATAAGTGTATCATGGTTGATAAATGTTACAATTTGCTTAATTTTACACTTTATAATTTTCCGATGTCAGAAGAAACAAAATCACTCAATTTTATTGAGCATATCATAGAAGAAGATTTAGCAAATGGCTTATCAAAAGATAAGTTGCGTTTTCGTTTTCCGCCAGAGCCAAATGGGTATTTACACATAGGTCACACTAAAGCTATTGGTATTAGCTTTGGACTAGGTGAGACGTATGGTGCACCTGTAAATCTTAGGTTTGATGATACTAATCCTGCAAAAGAGGAACAAGAGTATGTAGACGCTATTAAGCGTGATATTGCTTGGTTGGGCTATAAATGGGAAAACGAATTATATTCTTCAGACTACTTTCAAAAATTGTATGATTGGGCTATTCAAATGATAAAAGATGGGAAGGCTTATGTAGATAGTCAATCGTCAGAAGTCATAGCAAAACAAAAAGGAACACCAACCCAAGTAGGAACTAATGGTCCATATAGAAATCGTAGTGTCGAAGAAAATTTAGATTTATTCCAAGGTATGAAAGCTGGTGAATTTCCTGCTGGAACACATATTCTACGTGCCAAAATAGATATGGAAGATCCAAATATGTTAATGCGAGATCCTATGATGTATCGCATAATGTATGCAAACCACCATAGAACAGGAGATGAATGGTGTATTTACCCAATGTATGATTGGACGCATGGCGAAAGTGATTACTTAGAGCAGATTTCACATTCATTATGTTCTTTAGAATTTAAGCCACATAGAAAGCTTTATGATTGGTTTAAAGAACATGTTTACGCCTATAGTAAAGATAAGTTACCATTACCACCAAAACAGCGAGAATTTGCACGTTTAAACCTTAGTTATACCATAATGAGTAAGCGTAAGTTGTTGCGTTTAGTAGAAGATGGTGTAGTAACTGGTTGGGACGACCCACGTATGCCAACGATTTCTGGTTTACGCCGTCGAGGCTATACACCAAATTCTATACGTCAGTTTATAGAAAAGGTTGGTGTTGCAAAGCGCGAAAATGTTATTGATGTATCGCTACTCGAATTTTGTATTCGTGAGGATTTAAACAAATCCGCAAATCGCGTAATGGCTGTTTTAGATCCTATAAAAGTGGTGATTACCAATTATCCTGAAGATAAAGAAGAATGGTTAGAAGCTGAAAATAATCAGGAAGATGATTCTGCTGGTTTCAGAAAAGTACCATTTTCTAGAGAAATATATATAGAAAAAGAAGATTTTAAAGAGGAAGCTGGCAACAAGTTTTTTAGGTTGAAGTTGGGTGGAGAAGTTAGATTAAAGAACGCTTATATTATTAAAGCAAATAGTGTTGTAAAAGACGATAAAGGTGAAGTAACAGAAATTCATTGTACTTATGATGAAGACACCTCTAAAAAAGTAAAAGGAACCTTACATTGGGTGTCAATAAGACACGCAATTTCAGTAGAGGTTAGAGAATATGATCGTTTATTTTCGCATGAAGCGCCAGACAGTAACAAAGAGAAGAGTTTTATGGAATTTATAAATCCTAATTCACTAAAAGTTAGAACGGGTTATTTAGAACCAAGTTTGGCAGAAGTGAAGGTAGGAGAGCAATTTCAGTTTCAACGATTAGGTTATTTTAATGTAGATGATGATTCTAAACCAGATGCACTTGTTTTTAATAAAACGGTTGGCTTAAGAGATAGTTGGGCTAAACAAAAGCCAAAACCTCAAAACAACAACCAAAATAAGAATAAACAACAATCGCAACAACAGCGATCAGCAATAAGTGTGATTCAACAATTTGGTAAAAAATACACCAATTTACCAGAAGAAAAGCAATTAAAAGTAAAGGCTGACATACAAGAGCTTTCAAAGAGCGTATCTTATGATGAATTAGAGCCATTATTTGGTACTGCTGTGAAAAAAGCAGGTACACGTATAGCTGTAATGATTTCATTGAAAATATTGCTTAAAAATGGACTAGAACGCAACAATACTATCAATGAGTTTATTGAAAAAGCACTCGAAGATAAAAATGAAATTTTAGTAACTGAAGCAAGTGAAATATAAGCTATCACTCATCATTTAGTTCCAGATATAAAACCTCTAAGAAATCACCTTAGAGGTTTTTTTGTACATTTAAACATACTAACTAATAAAATATAAAAAAATGGAATTTAATTTTTTAGCAATTTTAGTTGCCGCAATTGTACCAATGGTTTTAGGCTTTTTATGGTATAACCCAGCATTATTTGGAAATGCTTGGATGAGAGAATCTGGTATGACAGAAGAAAAAATGAAAAGCGGTAACATGGGTGTTATTTTCGGAATATCATTCTTACTTTCTATTGTTTTAGCGTTTTTCACTCAATTTTTGTCCATTCACCAAATGGGAGCTGTTCAAATGATAGGTGGAGACCCAACAATTGATGGTATCTTACCTTCGTTTCAAGCTTTTATGGACGACTATGGCACTGCTTTTAGAACTTATAAACACGGAGCTTTGCATGGTTTAATAATGGGTCTTACTATTGTATTCCCAATAATGGCAACCAATGGGTTATTCGAGCGCAAGTCTTGGAAACACATTTTTATAAATGTTGGCTACTGGACAGTAACTTTGGTTATTATGAACGCGATTGTTTGTGGTTGGGTTTAAAAAGATAATCTTTTTAATATAAAAAAACCTCGAAGTTTATAGCTTCGAGGTTTTTGTTTAATAATGAGAGTTAATTATTCTTCTATTTTTTTGTTTTTAGCATTTTTCATAGCCTCTCCAATCTGGTTACTAGCCGTAAAACTAGCCACCATATCGTTTAACATTTGGCTTCCTGCCTGAGGTGAATTAGGCAATAAGATTAAGTTACTATTCGTTTCCTGTCCAATTGACTGTAATGTATCATAATGCTGTGTTACCACAATTAGTGCAGACGCTTCTTGAGAGTTAATGCCAACCTTATTTAGTACTTCAACCGATTCTTCTAAACCACGAGCAATCTCACGTCTTTGGTCAGCAATACCCTGACCTTGTAAACGTTTGCTTTCGGCTTCAGCTTTTGCTTTTTCGACAATAAGAATACGAGCTGCATCACCTTCAAATTGTGCAGCAGTTTTTTCTCTATCAGCGGCATTAATTCTGTTCATGGCAGCTTTTACTTGCGCATCAGGATCGATGTCTGTTACCAAAGTCTTTATAATGTCATATCCATATTCTGCCATAGCATCATTAAGCTCTGCTTTAACCGCAATAGCAACATCATCTTTACGAACAAAAACATCATCTAATTTCATTTTTGGCACTTCTGCTCTTACCACATCAAATACATAAGATGTAATCTGATCATGAGGATAGTCTAGTTTATAAAAAGCATCATAAACCTTATCTCTAATCACTTTGTATTGTACAGACACCTTAAGGCGTACAAATACATCATCTAGAGTCTTAGTTTCGATGATAACGTCTAATTGTTGAATTTTAAGACTTAATTTACCAGCAATTCTATCGACTAAAGGAATTTTTAATTGTAATCCTGAATGACGAACACTTTGGAATTTACCAAAGCGCTCTACGATTGCTGAGGTTTGTTGTTTCACCACGAAGAATGATGAAATTAAAATGATTAATCCAAAAAATATAATCGGAATGTAAATAAATTCGCCCATAATGCGTTTTTTTAATGTTAGTTAATACGAGATACTAAATGTAAATAATTTTACTTAGGTTTGTCGTAATCAGCTCTAAAATCGCATGAAAAAAACAACACACCTCCTATTAGTAGCCTTTTGCATTGCTTTTGTTACACTTGGTTACGCACAACATAAAAATTATAAGATTAAAAATGGAATAGGCCTTCAAGGAGGAGTTACACAATTTGATATACTTACCGATAATTTTGAAACCAAATCTAATTCTGGTTTTATAGGAGGTATGACAGCTTCTGTTGATATTCCGCATCGTTGGTATAATGTGAGTTATAATATTCAATTATCAGAGAATAATATAGATATTCATGCTGCTACACCTGCAACCTCAAGAGAAGAATATATAGAGTATAAGATGTTTACTGCTCAGATTGCTTTTTTGTTTCACATTAAATTAATCAGTAATAATATAACTTTAGATGTTGGACCAATGCTACAGTATAATAGTGAATTAGAATTGAAAGACGATTCTAAGGAGGGCTATTTAATTACGGGTTATGATAATTTGTTTACAGAAGATATTACAAAAATATCTCAGTTTAATGCCAATGGAGCCGTAGGTATTTCTGCTGGTTTTGGTAGTTTTTTACTAAGAGCACAATATGTCTATGGTTTTACAAATATTTTAGGAAAGCTAAACGACCAAGACCTTAATGTTGGTAGTAATATCGATAAGTTTAAAGGTAATCAGTCATTATTGGCTTTTACAGCAATGCTTATTTTTTAAAATGAATTGTCATTGTGAATCACGTTTTTTTGCGTGATGTGGTAATCTATTAAACTATAATATTTTCATTCATGAAATCGCCATGTCTTTCGCTCCTTGTTTCTCACAATAACACATAATTAGATGCTTTCCACTAAGGCGCCAATACGCTTAATAGTTTCCGCTTTTCCAATCATATGCATAATATCAAACACATCTGGCCCTTGCAAAGCACCAACTAATGCTAAGCGTAAAGGCATCATTACTTTTCCAAAGCCTATTTCATTATCTGTAATCCAGCCCTTGATATTAGTTTGAAGGTTTTCAACCGTAAAATCATTAGTCCCATTTACAAGTTCGGTGACTTTATTTAAAATATCAGCAGTACCATCTTTTAGTGCTTTTTTAGATGCTTTTTCATCATAAAAAGTTGGAGATACAAAGAAAAAATGACTCAATTCCCAGAAATCACCAACAAAAGTTGCGCGTTCTTTTATTAAACCAACAACGAGCGCAATGTAATTCACATCGACCTCTGTTAATTCAGGTTTAATAGTTTTGAATTCTTCAGCCAAATCTAAATCGAGTTGTTGTTGCATGTAATGGTGGTTAAACCACTTTGTTTTATCTGGATCAAATCGCGCTCCTGCTTTATTTACTCTAGCTAAATCAAAATCTGAAACGAGTTGCTCTAGACTAAATATTTCTTGTTCAGTTCCTGGATTCCAGCCTAAAAAAGCTAAGAAATTAACAACAGCTTCGGAGAAATAACCATCTTCTTTATAACCTTTAGAAACTGTTCCGTCTGGCGCTGTATATTCTAATGGAAATACCGGAAAGCCTAATTTATCACCATCACGCTTACTTAGTTTTCCTTTTCCTGTTGGTTTTAATATTAACGGTAAGTGTGCAAATTCTGGAGCATCCCAACCAAAAGCATCATATAATAATTTATGTAGTGCTAAAGAAGGTAACCATTCTTCACCACGAATTACATGAGAGATTTCCATTAAATGATCATCTACAATATTTGCTAAATGATAGGTTGGCATTCCATCACTTTTAAATAGAATTTTATCATCAAGCACGTTAGTGTCAATAGAAATATCACCACGAATAATATCTTTTAAATGAAGCGTTTCATCTTGAGGAGACTTAAAGCGAATCACAAAATCTTCACCAGCATCAATTTTTGCTTTAGTTTCAGCTTCAGTAAGAACTAAAGAATTTACCAATCGACCTTTTTCACGATTGTGCCAATTGTAGATAAAGGTTTTTCCCTCTGCTTCATGACCTTTTCTATGTATATCTAATTCTTCTGAAGAATCAAAAGCATAGTATGCTTTGCCATTAGAAATAAGCTCATCTGCATATTGCTTGTATAAACCTTTACGTTCGCTTTGTCTGTATGGACCAAACTTTTCGTTTTTCCCAGGACCCTCATCAAAAGGAATATTACACCAATTTAAAGCGTTTACAATATAATCTTCAGCACCTTCAACATAACGGTTTTGGTCAGTATCTTCAATTCTAAGCACAAAATCACCACCATTCTTTTTAGCAAATAAATAATTGAATAAAGCAGTTCTTACACCACCAATATGTAATGGTCCTGTTGGACTTGGTGCAAAGCGCACACGCACGTTTTTAGACATAATCGGGAAACACTAATGGGTTTGTCGTCCTGAACTTGTTTCAGGATCTCATTAAGGTGCAAAGATAGTCTGATAAGATTTGAGAACAAAGAAAATAGATTGTTCAGTAATCACATTAAAAAATCTTATTTACTTTTAATAAAATTTTTAATGGAAGAACAAGGAAAAGTATCTATTTGGGTCGGAAATTTAAGTAGCAGAAATGATCTAGATAAATACATGGAAGAGGTTTTCGATGAAGAAGGAGATTCGACTTCGCAATTTATGACTGATTTTAAAATTGACTATATGGATAATCAATTTCTGGAGGTTGATTTTAACAATCAAAAAATCTCTTTACATCAGAAATTAGAAGGTTGCTCTTATCTTGACTCATTTCGTAATCAATTACCAGATACCAACGAGAATTTTAATTCTTTAATTTGCCTCTATAATTTTAAATATAGTGCGTTAATTAAAGACTGTAATAACCTTGAATATCTTGGTTGTTTTAATTATAAGTAAGATTAACTAATAATCATTTCTCTGGGCACGCGCTTATTCATAATTCCAAACCATAAAGGTGGAATCATTGCCAAAACCATTGAGGTTGGATAACCATAAGGCATTTGTGGACTTTTATCGTGGCAATCTAAAACTTGATATTTCTTTGAAGACTTAAAATGATGATCACTATGTCTTGTGAGTTCGTATAATACAATTCTACCAATAATATGATTGGAATTCCAAGAATGAATCTCTTTAACACGCTCGTAACGACCAGATTTAGTTTTGAGTCTAATTAATCCGTAGTGTTCAATATAATTAACGGTTTCAAGTAAAACGAAACCAACAATTCCTGCAAAAAGGGCAAATAATAATGCTGAGGTTCCAAATATTAATAAAACACCAATTAAATAGCATATTTGAAGAATTATATACCAAAACATATCATTTTTAGTTGAAAAGAACGAGTTTTTGCTGTTTTTCAATAATTTATTCTGAATCTTCCACGCACTCAAATATTGACGAAATATTGAGGTAAACCAAAATGAGTACACACTTTGATTGTATCTCGCTGTTGCAGGATCTTCTAGAGTTGCTGCGTGCAAATGATGTCCAAAATTATGCTCAATATAAAAGTGCATATAGAATGAGGGAAGAAGTAATGCTTTACCAAGAAAGCGTTCGTTTGTAGTTTGTCTATGACCAAGCTCGTGAGCGACATTAATGCCGTTAACACCAAGAACAATTCCAATGGAAAAAATTAAACCTACAAATTCATAAGTGGCTAATACGTTATTTGAAACTATAAACAACCCATAAAAAACAAGTCCAAAAACTAGTGGTAAATTTAAGTAGAGCAGCCAATCAAAGATATTGCGACTCAACTTGCTGTTGGCTTCTTCTGGTTTTAGGTTATCTGCATCTACAGGAAAAATAAGTTCTAAAACAGGAATGCATATAAAGGCAAAAATAGGTGTTGCCCAAACCCAATAATTTTTTAAGAATAAACCCAAAAAACAAACAATTGGAATTGAAAATGCTGCTAAGTATTTGAGGTCTTTCATATAAATTTGTCTGATTTAACAGTTAATTCCCCTAAATTAACAGAATCTTACCAAATTTAGCGAATTGGCTATTAAAATAAAATTGTAGTTTAGTCAGTTAGAATAGTATATGAGCAATTTCGAAACTATAAAAAACAAACTAGAGCAGTTCATTAAAAGGTATTATACCAACGAACTACTTAAAGGAGCGATTCTTTTTTTCGCTATTGGTTTATTGTATCTTATCGTGACATTGTTTGTAGAATACATGCTTTGGTTAAACCCAACAGCGAGAACTATTCTTTTTTGGACATTTATTGCCGTAGAACTAGGGCTCTTCATTAAGTTTATAGCAATTCCGTTATTAAAACTTTTTAAACTAAGGCAAGGGATAAATCTAGAGACCGCTTCAAAATTGATAGGAAATCACTTTCCAGAGGTTAATGACAAGCTTTTAAACGTGTTGCAATTAAACCAAAGCCCAACGCAATCTGATTTATTGATTGCTAGTATAGAACAGAAGTCTCAAGAATTACAACCAATTCCATTCAAGTCTGCAATTAACTTCAGATCTAACACTAAGTATTTAAAATATGCAGCAATTCCGATTGCAATTTTACTATTGTCTTTTTTAACAGGAAAAATTGATTGGTTTAGTGACAGTTATCAACGTGTGGTAAACTATAAAACCGCTTATGAGCCACCAGCACCTTTTCAGTTTTTTGTGATTAACGAATCACTCCAAGCTATTGAAAATAAAGATTTTAAGTTGAAAATTTCAACAGTTGGTGATGTGATTCCTGAGAATGCACAAATTAAATTCAATGGACAATCTTACTTCTTACAACAATTAGCACCAGGCGAATTTCAATATACATTCAGTCTTCCAAAAGAATCTATTGAGTTCAGCTTATCAGCTAATGGCGTAGAATCAAAACGATATCTTCTAGATGTTGTAAATACACCAAACTTGGTGAATTTTGAAATGGTTTTAGACTATCCATCACACACTAGAAAGCAAGATGAGGTTTTAAAAAGTACAGGATCTGCGGTAATTCCTGAAGGTACAAAAGTAACCTGGAAGGCAAAGACAAAATCTACAACAGGAGTTCGGATTTATGCAGAAGACACCTTGAACTTTACGCTAAATAATGCTGATAATTTTGAAGCTTCTAAACGTTTATATAAGAACTATAATTATAGCATTACAACCAGTAATGACAATTTAAAAGATTATGAGAACCTAGCTTACAACATTAATGTTGTAAGAGATATCTACCCAGAATTAAGTATAAAGGTTCAGAAAGATTCTATAGATCAGCAAAGTCTTTATTTCTATGGTCAGGTGAGCGATGATTATGGGTTAAGTAAACTTCAGTTGGTGTACTATCCTGCTGAAGATGAAACCAATAAAATTGTTGAGCCTATAACTATATCAAAATCTAATTTTAGTGAATTTGTAAGTGCGTTTCCGAATCGATTAAACCTAGAAGAAGGAGTGAGCTATCAGTTATATTTTGAAGTGTTTGATAACGATGCTCTTCATAATTATAAACGAACCAAGAGTACTGTATTTACTTACCGAAAACGCACCAAGGAAGAAGAAGAGCAGAAGCAGCTCAATGAGCAAAATGAAACCATAAAGGATATTAGTAAAACATTTGATAAGCTTCAAGAACAAGATAAAAAGTTAGAAGAATTATCTAAAACACAGAAGGAAAAAGAAAGCTTAAACTTTAATGATAAAAAGAAATTTGAAGATTTTCTAAAGCGGCAAAAGAATCAGGAGCAGTTGATGAAAAACTTCAACAAAAAGCTTCAGGATAATTTAGAAGAATTTCAGAATGAAAAGAAAGAGGAAGATCAGTTCAAAGAAGATTTAAAAGAACGTCTCAAAGAGAATGAAGAGCAACTTAAAAAAGATGAAAAATTACTAGAAGAGCTTGAAGAATTAAAGGACAAAATCAATAAAGAAGAGTTTACTCAGAAACTTGAAGAGCTTGCGAAGCAAAACAAGAATAAGAAACGAAGCATGAAACAGCTTTTGGAATTAACCAAGCGTTTCTATGTGATGAAGAAGGCAGAAAAGATTTCTAGCGAGTTAGAAGAACTATCTGAAGAACAAGAAAAATTGTCTAAAAAAGACAAAGAAAATACGAAAGAAGCACAGGAGAAATTAAACAAGAAATTTGAGAAAATTCAAAAAGATTTAGACGATTTAAGAAGAGAAGATAAATTGCTTCAAAAGCCAATGAATTTAGAACGCGATCGATTTTTAGAGGATGAAATAAAATTTGACCAAAAAGAAGCTAAAGAAGCACTTGAAAAACAAGAAGAAGAATTAAGTAACCAAAAACCACAGGAAGCTCAGCAGCAGCAGAAAGCTAAGAAAAATCAGAAGAAAGCAGCTAAGAAAATGAAGCAAATGAGCGAGATGATGAAAAAGAAAGCTGGAGGTGGCGGAGGAGGTGGAGACCAAGCTTCTGAAGATATTGATACACTTCGTCAAATATTAGAGAACTTATTACTCTACTCATTTGACCAGGAGTCACTTATGAATACATTTAATGAGATTGATATTAATAATAATAAGTACGGAAAGCATATAATTGAACAAAGTAACCTTAGAGAGCATTTTGAGCATATAGACGATAGCTTATTTTCATTATCGTTAAGACAACCAAAGATTTCGGAAAAGGTTAATTCACAAATTACTGATGTTTATTTTAATATAGATAAGGCACTTGGTCAATTGACAGAGAATAGGTTATATCAAGGTGTAGCATCGCAACAGTACGCAATTACAGCAAGTAACGAATTAGCAAGTTTCTTAAGTGATGTTTTAGACAATATGGAAATGTCTATGAATTCATCGCCTGGTTCCGGAAGTGGAGGCGGAGAACAGCTTCCAGACATTATTATGAGTCAAGAAGAGCTTAATAAAAAAATGGAAGAAGGCGTTAAAAAAGGCAAAGAAGGCAATGAGGGAAAAGAGGGTGAGGAAGGCGAAGAAGGTAAGGAAGGACAAGGTGAGAAACCTGGTTCTGAAGGTAAAGATGGAAAAGAAGGTGAAGGAGAACAGCCAGGTGAAAAAGGTAAGTCTGGTAAAGAAGGAGAAAGCGGTGAGAGTGGTGAGGATGGCAAGAGTGGAAAACAACAAGGGAAAGGTGGTGAAGGAGGACAAAGTGGTGAGAACGGAAACCAAAAAGGTGAAGGTGGTCAAAGTGGAAAAGAAGGAGAGAACGGAAAAGGCGGCAAAGATGGGAAGAATGGTAAAAACGGAGGTGAAGGACCTGATGGTGAAGGGGAAAAGAATGACGGTTACGGTGAAGGTGGAAGTGAAGAGCAAAATGGTGAGTTGTTTAAGATTTATCAACAACAACAGCAATTGCGTCAGGCATTAGAAGATAGACTAGCTAAGGATGGAAAGATTGAATCCGCAGGACAGCTAATTAAGCAAATGGAAGAGATAGAGCTCGATTTATTAAACTCTGGCTTTACCAATCAAACACTTCAAAAAATGATGGATGTGCAGCATCAATTATTAAAATTAGAGAATGCTACATTTATGCAAGGTCAAGATACTAAGCGTAAATCTGAAACCAATAAGAAACAATTCAATCAAACGAATCAGAGTCAAATACCAACTGCGAAACAATATTTTAATACTACAGAAATATTAAATCGTCAAGCACTACCTTTGCAGAATCATTTTAAGAAAAAGATTCAAGAGTATTTTAAAAGCAACAATGATTAGTTTTAATTACGAAACCGATTTTAATTTAGATAATACAGAGCAGTTTTCAGAATGGATTACAAAGACCATTTCTGAAGAAGATTGTAGAGAAGGAGAGATTAATTATATCTTTTGTTCAGATGATTATTTACTACAATTGAATGTGGATTTTTTAGATCACGATACGTTAACGGATATTATTAGTTTCGATTATTCGGTAGGAAAAGAACTACATGGGGATATTTATATTTCTGTTGAACGCGTGAAAGAAAATGCGTCAGATTTTAAGGTGTCTTTCAAAGATGAAATATCTAGAGTGATGATTCACGGAGTGCTTCATTATTGTGGTTATAAAGACAAGTCTGAAGATGACAAAAAGGTGATGCGCTCAAGGGAAGACCATTATTTATCTAAACGAAAATGGAATTAAGAATTCGCCTTATATTTGCGAGCTGAATTTTTTAGAATATAATTGTTCCACGTGGAACAAAAGAGAATTGAATTATGTTTAACGAGATATACGATGTTATTGTAGTTGGTGCTGGTCACGCAGGTAGCGAGGCTGCCGCTGCTGCTGCAAATATGGGAAGCAAGACATTGTTAATCACTATGAATCTTCAGAATATCGCTCAGATGTCTTGTAATCCTGCAATGGGCGGAATTGCTAAAGGGCAAATTGTAAGGGAGATTGATGCATTAGGTGGCTATAGTGGGATTGTGTCTGACACTTCTGCTATTCAATTTAAAATGCTTAACAAATCTAAAGGACCTGCAATGTGGAGTCCAAGAGTGCAATCTGACCGAATGCGTTTTGCAGAAGATTGGAGAATGCTTTTGGAAGGGACAGAGAATCTTGATTTTTATCAAGAAATGGTTTCGGGTTTAATTGTAGAAAATCATAAAGTCGTAGGTGTAAAAACATCGCTTGGAGTAGAAGTTAGAGGGAAGTCAGTTGTGCTTACTAACGGAACATTTTTAAATGGTTTAATTCATATTGGTGACAAAAACTTTGGTGGAGGAAGAGCAGGTGAAAGAGCTGCAACTGGAATTACGGAACAACTCGTAAATCTCGGCTTTGAGTCTGGTAGAATGAAAACAGGAACACCTCCAAGAGTGGATGGTAGATCCTTGGATTTTTCTAAAATGATTGAGCAACCTGGAGATGAAAACCCACAGAAATTTTCTTATTTAGACACAACTAAAATATTAAAAGAGCAGCGTTCTTGTCATATGACTTACACGAGTGAACAGGTTCACGATTTATTACGTGAAGGTTTTGATCGTTCGCCAATGTTTAACGGAAGAATAAAAAGTGTTGGACCAAGATATTGTCCATCAATAGAAGATAAGATTAATCGTTTTGCAGATAAGGATAGACACCAATTATTTGTAGAACCAGAAGGTTGGAATACTTGCGAATATTATATTAATGGTTTCTCTACATCGTTACCAGAGGATGTTCAGTTTAAAGCTCTGCGTTCTGTAGTGGGTTTTGAAAATGTGAAATTCTTTAGGCCTGGTTATGCGATTGAATATGATTATTTTCCACCTACACAATTAAAGCACACACTAGAAACCAAGCTGGTTGATGGTTTGTATTTCGCGGGACAAATTAACGGAACCACTGGTTATGAGGAGGCGGCATCTCAAGGACTGATGGCTGGCATAAATGCAAGTTTAAAAACTCAAGAAAAAGACCCTTTTACATTGCAAAGAGATGAAGCTTATATTGGTGTTCTTGTGGATGATTTAATAACAAAAGGAACAGAGGAGCCATATCGTATGTTTACCTCTAGGGCCGAATATAGAACATTACTAAGACAAGATAATGCTGATTTTAGATTGACACCAAAAGGATATAAATTAGGTTTAGCTTCTGAAAAACGCTTAAAGCGAATGGAAAAAAAGCAATCTAAATCTGATGCTTTTGTGCAATTTTTTAGAGACACAAGTGTAAAGCCAGATGAGGCAAATCCTGTTTTAGAATCAAAAAATTCAACACCAGTGAAACAGCAAGACAAAATGTTTAAGTTGTTTGCAAGACCAAACATTACGATTGACGATGTTCGGAAATTTAAAGCTGTTGAGAATTACATTCAGTCAAATGAATTAGATACTGAAGTGATTGAGCAAACTGAAATTCAAGTTAAATATGCTGGCTATATAGAGAAAGAAAAGAACAATGCGGACAAGCTAAATAGACTCGAAAATTTAAAAATACCAAAGGGTTTTGACTACTCAAAATTAAAATCTATGAGTATAGAGGCTAGACAGAAACTTGAGAAAATACAGCCTGTGACAATATCTCAAGCCTCAAGAATCAGCGGAGTTTCACCTAATGATGTTTCAGTTTTATTAGTTTATTTAGGAAGATAAATTAATGTTCCACGTGAAACAACCCATAATAGTTTAATGTTTTTTGTCATTCTGAACTTGATTCAGAATCTATTTAAATGAATAACAAATCAACATATCTAACTGTAAAAGACCATTCCGTTTCAGGAGAAGAGTTTCGGTTAAAGCATAATTTGGAATTGGATATGTTAGAAACATTTCCAGAACCAGAAGTAGACAAACTTTCGGATTATTATAAAAGCGAAGATTACATTTCACATACAGACACTAAGCGAAATTTATTAGAATATGTTTATCATTCTGTGCGTCAAATTGCCTTAAAGCGAAAATTGAAATTGATTAATTCTCTTCGTTCTGAGTCAAAAAACTTATTAGATATAGGATGTGGCACAGGTGACTTTTTAGAAACAGCTTTAAAGTCTAATTGGAATATAACAGGAATTGAACCCAACGAACAAGCAAGGCAAATTGCAAATTCTAAAACCAATAACTCAGTTTTCAAAATAGAGTATTTAGCAAAACTAAAACCAAATAGTTTTGACGTCGTCACCCTTTGGCATGTATTAGAACATTTACCAAATTTAGAAATGCATACAGCATTATTGAAGTCACTCTTAAAACCAAATGGAACTTTAGTTATTGCAGTTCCTAATTTTAAAAGTTACGACGCAGAGTATTATAAAAACTTTTGGGCAGCTTATGATGTGCCGAGACACCTTTGGCATTTTTCTAGAACATCGATTTCAGAATTATTTAAAAGAGAAAATTTAGAATTGCTAAAAACGCTTCCAATGATTTTTGATGCGTATTATGTGAGCTTACTTTCCGAAAAATATAAATCAGGATTTATGAATCCATTCAAAGCATTCTGGATTGGGTTTAGATCAAATCAAAAAGCAAGGAGATCAAATGAGTACTCATCCCATATTTACATCTTAAAAAGCGGCAATTCTTAATACGAGAATCGTTATTCTTTAGTTAGACAACAAAACACCCAATCATAAACAAGAAAAAAGAAAGGCGCTTAAAATGCTTTATTTGAACTTGTTCTTCATAGTTTTTTAAAATAACACCTTTCAATCATCATAGATTTTATTAATAGTATAAAAATTGGTTAAATCTCAGATTAACTTTTATACATTTGCAAAAATTTAATTAGAATATAATCATGAGAAACATAATTATCGCATTAGTTGTTTTGGTAACTTTTTCATCTTGTCAGCAACAACAAAAAATCGCGTTTGTAGATAATACAAAAGTGGTAAACGAATTTAACAAGAAAGTAGAGTTTGAGGCAAAGTTTAAAACAAAGATTGAAGCTTTTAATAAAAAAGCAGATAGTTTAAATCAAGCTATTCAAATGGAAGCACAATTGTTTCAGGGACGTGCTGCTAAAATGAATCAGAAAAAGGCAGAAGAAGAGTACAATGTATTACTTCAGAAAAAACAAATGCAAGATTACCAAATAGGTAATGAAGAAAAAGCACTTCAGGCAGAAGGTCAAAAACAAATTGATACTTTAGTGAAAGAAGTAAAAGCGTTTATAAAAGATTACGGTAAAACTAATGGTTATACCTTTATCTTAGGAGCAAATGAAGCAGGAAGCGTTTTATACGGAGCTGACGCAACAGATATTACGGATACTATTTTGGCATCTTTAAATAAAGGAGACAAAAAGGAAGAGGTTAAGACTGAAGAGTAATCTTTCTTTAATAAAGAAATTAGAGCCGAGCTTACGCTTGGCTTTTTTTATGTAATAAACGCGTTAGTTTAATTGATAAATCTGTAAGAATAATCTTAGAGTTTCCGTTGCGTTCTATATGATAAATAGCATCTTGTAGCTCATTAGAAATATCTAAAATGTTAGAATCATGAACAAAAGGAGCGAATTTTTCAAGTTTAAAATCTTCAGTTTTTGGCTCTAAGTAAACTAGGTCGTTTGCCTTATAATTCATGAGTAGCGCTTGTCTAAAATAGTTTAAGCAAAAACCTAAAAACTTCTTTTGCGTTTCTCGTCCTGTCTTAGCGATTTCTTCGGACCACGAAATTAAATCGTGAATAGCACTCTTATTGCCTTTTGCCTTAAAAGCAGATCTTACCCAAAGTATAAACCATTTTTCAAACTGAATGTCTTCACTATCTTGATATATTAAATCACAAGCTTTATTAAAATTACCATTAGCTTGGTGTGCAATTTTCGTGGCAACAGAAGTTTCAATATGGTATTTATTTACTAAAGCCTCTGTAATAGCATCTTCTGCTAAGGGAGGGAAATGCAAAACTTGACATCGAGACCTAATTGTATTTATAATCTGCTCTTCGTCTTCTGCAATAAGAATAAAAACCGTTTTTTCTGGTGGCTCTTCGATTAATTTTAAAAGCTTATTTGCAGAAGCTGTATTCATTTTTTCAGCCATCCAAATGAGCATTACTTTATGACCACCTTCGTAAGATTTAAGTGCTAATGATTTTACAATTTGTAAAGCTTCATCCACACCAATTTGTCCTTGTTTATTATCAACACCTAAAAGTTTATACCAATCAAATAAATTACCATAAGGCTGCTGATCTATAAGTTGTCTCCATTCTTCTAAATAAAAACTGGAAACAGGCTTACTTTTTACTTTATCACTGGTAGTAACAGGAAATGCAAAATGAAGATCTGGATGCGCAATAGTTTTAAACTTTAGATTACAAGAGTCATTTCCTCCAGTATTTTCGCCATTAGAGTTGCCGCATAAAATATATTGAGCATAGGCTAAAGCCATAGGTAGCGTACCAGAACCTTCTGGTCCAACAAATAATTGTGCATGCGCAATTCTGCCAGCATCAACACTAGTTGTGAGGTGGTTTTTGATGTGTTTTTGTCCTAAAACTTCAGAAAATAACATAAAGCAAAACTATGTAATTTTTTTATCCTTTCTAATCTTTATATTTGTTCATCAAAATAAATAAATTTCACACCTATTTTACACTCATGAAGACCTTAAACGATTTCAACTTTCAAGATAAAAAAGCACTAATCCGTGTCGATTTCAACGTGCCATTAAATAATAATTTCGAAGTCACAGATACTACAAGAATTATGTCTGCAAAACCGACAATTATTAAAATATTAGAAGATGGAGGAAGTTGTGTTTTAATGTCTCATTTAGGAAGACCTAAAGGTGTACAGGATGAGTTTTCTTTAAAACACATTATAAATAAAATTGAAGATATTTTAGGTGTAGAAGTGAAATTTGCGTCTAACTGTGTTGGTGAAGAAGCAGAGGAAAAAGCAAATGCTTTACAAGCGGGAGAAATTTTATTGCTAGAAAACTTACGTTTTCATGAGGAAGAGAAAAAAGGAGATAAAACCTTTGCGGAGCAGTTATCTAAGTTAGGTGATATTTATGTGAATGACGCATTTGGAACAGCGCATAGAGCACACGCGTCTACTACAATTGTTGCTGAGTTTTTCCCAGAAAATAAATGCTTTGGAAGTTTATTAGCTAAAGAAATTGAAAGTATTAAAAAGGTAATGGAAGATGGTGAAAAGCCTGTTTTAGCTGTGCTTGGAGGAGCAAAGGTGTCTTCAAAAATTACAGTAATAGAAAATATTTTAGATAAAGTTGACCATTTGATTATTGGAGGCGGAATGACATTTACCTTTGTTAAAGCACAAGGGGGAAGTATAGGAGATTCTATTTGTGAAGACGACAAAATGGAATTAGCTTTAGATATAATGAAACAAGCAGAAGCTAAGGGTGTGAAAATTCACATTCCAGTAGATGTTGTTGCTGCTGATGCTTTTAGTAATGATGCAAATACGCAAATTGTAGATGTAAATCATATTCCTGATGGTTGGCAAGGTTTAGATGCTGGACCAAAATCTTTAGCAAATTTTGATACTGTTGCCAATGAATGTAAAACGATTCTTTGGAATGGACCTCTTGGAGTTTTTGAAATGGAAAACTTCGCAAAAGGAACAATTACTTTAGGAGATTCTATTGCAAACTCAACTAAAAATGGAGCTTTCTCACTTGTTGGTGGAGGTGATTCTGTTGCCGCAGTAAAACAATTCGGTTTTGAAAACAAAGTGAGTTATGTTAGTACTGGTGGTGGAGCTATGCTAGAAAGTTTAGAGGGTAAAACTTTACCAGGAATTGCAGCAATTTTGGACTAAAACTCTAAAAAACACTATTTTAGGACTATTAGCGTTTAAAACAAAACATCAAATTAGATTTATGACAGTTAAGACAATTTTATCTGCTTTACTTTGTATGGCTGTGTTTTGTGGGTTTTCTCAAACGAAAACTGACAGCATTATAAAAACAGAGGTTAGGCCAATAAAGGTTAATGACTCGGTAATTGATGGTAAACTAATCGTTCCAAAAAAAGTCATTCCCGCTGAAGTTGATTCTTTAGGGATTAAAAGCCTTCATGATTTACCAGAGGCTGCAGAATTAGATCAAAAGTGGTTAAATGAACTTTATAGCACTTCGCTTTTTGATACTATTTATAAATCAGTTTCAGAACTTACATATGAACCTGTAAACTATCCGCAACTTACAACTGATACCTTAAAGGCAAGATTAAAACGCTTAAATGCTAGAACACCTTTTAATGTAGAATATAATTCGTCTTTAGAAAATGTTATTAAAGGTTATCTTAAACACAGACGAACTTCTATGGAACGCTTAATGGGATTAAGTCATTTCTATTTCCCGATGTTTGAGCAAGAATTTGATAATTACAACATTCCATTAGAGATGAAGTATTTGTCTATTGTAGAATCGGCTTTAAAGCCAAGAGCACGATCTAGAGTAGGAGCAACGGGTTTATGGCAATTTATGTTTGCTACAGGTAAGGAGTATAAATTAGATGTAAGTAGTTATGTTGATGAACGCAGTGATCCAATAAGATCTACAACTGCAGCAGCACAATATTTATCGCGTTTATATAGAATATTTGGTGATTGGGATTTAGCATTAGCCGCTTACAACTCTGGGCCAGGAAACGTAAATAAAGCGATTAGACGTTCTGGCGGTTATAAAAACTATTGGAACATACGTCAGAATTTGCCAAGAGAAACTGCAGGCTATGTTCCAGCTTTTTTAGCAACGATGTACATTTTTGAATTTGCAGAAGAGCATGGTTTTAAACCAGAACGACCAGCATTTCAGAATATTCAAACTGACACTATCCATGTAAAGCAAATGATTACTTTAGATCAGGTAGCAGAAACTACAGGAGTTAAAATTGAGGAATTACAGTTTTTAAATCCATCATATAAATTAGATATTATTCCAAAGGTAGAAGGGAAAACCTATGTGTTACGATTACCAAGGGAAGCTGTTGGTGTTTTCGCTGCTAATGAGGATAAGATATATGCTTTCGCCAACGCTGAGTTTAATAAGCGTGAAAAGCCTTTGCCACAAATATTTAATGCGGATACCAAGGTTAGATATCGCGTGAGAAATGGTGATTATCTAGGGAAAATTGCAAGAAAATATGGCGTACGTGTGAGTCAAATAAAACGCTGGAATGGTCTTAGAAGCAACAACTTAAAAATAGGACAACGTTTAACCATTTACCCAAGAAACCCAAGCACATCTTCATCGTCACAATCTGTTAAAAAAGTAGTGAATACAACTGGTAAAAAAACCTATAAAGTAAAGCCTGGCGATTCACTTTGGAGTATTGCTCAAAAATTTTCTGGTGTTTCTGTTCAAAATATTAAAGATTGGAACGATATTAGTAGTAGTAAACTCAAAATAGGAATGACACTTGTGGTGTCTAAATAAATAAACCAACAAAAACCTAAACTTATGAGAGCTTTATATTCTGTATTATTTTGTGTATTGATATTGGCATGTGGCGAAAAAAAAGAGGATAATAGTATATATCTTCCTGCATCAAATGGAAATTTAAACAGTATTTCTGTAGTCGTTGATAATCAACTCTGGGAAGGCAGTGTAGGTGAGAGTATCAGAGATATTTTTGCAGCTCCTTTAAATGGTTTACCTGTTGATGAGCCGTTATTTAGTATGCGTCAAATTCCACCTCAGGTATTTGATGGTTTTGCTACTAGAAGTAGAATTGTACTTAAAATTGAAAAAGGTAACATTGCCTCAACAACTAAAATTGTAAACGAGGCTTTTGCTAAACCACAAACTGTAGCTGTTATTGGAGGAAAAACAAACCAAGATATTATTGATCAACTTAAAGAAAATAAAGATAAAATAGTTGATGCTTTTAATAAAGAGGAGGTTAAAGAGAAGCAAAGACGAATAGGTTTATCATTGTTAGCAGATGAAGAAATGGAAAATAAACTTGGGTTTACTATTAATATACCTTCTGCATATAAAATATTTAAACCGAGTGATGATTTTTTCTGGCTTAGAAAAAATCTTAGTAATTCTAAAACCATAGAATTGATGATATACGAAGTACCATTAGAAACAATTTCTAAAGGAGATAGTACAGTTGTAGACTTTGTTAAAATGAGAAATGGAATTACTAAGACTAAAATACCTGGTGAAGACGGTATTTTTATGGAGGTACAAGGCGATTATGCACCAGCTTTATTTAATACAATAATAGACAACAAGCCAGCTTATGAGGTTAGAGGTATATGGAGAATGAATGGCTTTACAATGGCAGGACCATTTATAACCTATGCTATTGAAGATAAAATTAATAATCGTTATTTAGTTGCAGATGGTTACGTTTATGCACCATCACTAGAAAAGCGAGATTATGTTTTTGAGCTAGAATCCATGATTAAATCTATAATTATAAAATAACAAAAAAGCCAACTTTATAAAAGTTGGCTTTTTTTATGTTGTTACAAAAAGGTTTTATTCTTTTTCTTTGCTATCAGTTGATTCGTCTTTACTCGCGTCTTTAAATTCCTTAATTCCACTTCCTAAACCTCTCATTAATTCTGGGATTTTTCTTCCTCCAAAAAGTAACAAAACAACTACCACAATAAGAATTACCTGAGGCGCTCCAATTGCTAACGGGACAATGTTTAAACTCATAATTTTTAATTTAGACTACAAAGTTAGTAATTATAGTTTAATAATGGCGTTGTTAAATCAACTTTAGGAGGTTATCATTATGGTATTTCACTATTTTAACTAATTTTGTTTTGATGGCAAAAGAGAAAAAAAAAGAAAAGAAGTTTGCTAAAAAGTTACTTCATAAGTACCGTTTAGTTATCTTAAACGAGGATACTTTTGAAGAGCGATTTGCGATTAAATTGACACGCCTTAACGTCTTTATACTAACATCAATTTCTGCAATTTGTCTTGTTGTTTTGACTATTTTACTGATTGCTTATACTCCGTTGCGAGAATATATACCAGGCTATTCTTCCGCGAAGTTGAAGAAAGAAGCTACTATATTGAACTACAAAACAGATTCGTTGGTTCGTGAGTTAGAACTTAACAAGAGTTATTATGCTTCTATAAGAAAAGTATTAACAGGTGATGTGGCAACAGTAGATTTTAATAGAGACTCTATAATAGCAGCGACACAGAATGATATAGATATTCTGCAGGTTAAAACTAATAAGGAAGATTCACTACTTAGAGAAAAGGTAGAAAAGGAGGATAAATATAATCTTTTTGAATCTGCTGGAGATAGATCTAATTATGTACTATTTCCACCAGTTAATGGGACGATTTCAGAAGGGTATAATATTGAAGAAAAACACTTTGCTGTGGATGTTGTCATTGCAATAAACACACCTGTAAAAGCTACTGCAGATGGTACAGTGATATTTGCCGAATGGACAGTAGAAACAGGTTATGTAGTTATTATAGAGCATAACCAAGAATTAATTTCCGTATATAAGCACAATTCCGCAATTACTAAAACCCAAGGAGATTTAGTAAAAGCGGGTGAAGTTATAGCTATGTCTGGTAATACGGGAGAATTAAGCACAGGGCCACATTTGCATTTCGAACTTTGGAGTAAGGGCTACCCAGTGAATCCAACTAATTTTATCGACTTTCAATAATGCCATCAGTTAAAGCCACACTTTCCAAACCTTTTGCAAAATATATTGCAAAGCGCATTAAAAAATGGTCATCTAGACCAGTTGAAACACAACAAAAGGTGTTTAAAAACCTTATTTCTGAAGCAGCACACACCGTTTTTGGTAAAGATCATAGCTTCGGTAAAATTCAATCTCACCAAGAATTCAAGACCAAGGTTCCTATAAGAGATTATGAGGAATTAAAGCCTTATGTAGAACGTGTTGTTGCTGGTGAAGAAGATATTCTTTGGAAAGGAAAACCGATTTACCTTGCAAAGACTTCTGGTACAACATCTGGAGCAAAATACATTCCCATTACTAAGGAAAGCATGCCAACACATGTGGAAGCAGCAAGAAATGCGATTTTACTGTACATCCACGAAACAGGGAATTCAAAGTTTGTAGATGGTAAAATGATTTTTCTTCAAGGAAGTCCAATTTTAGAAGAAAAAAATGGAATTAAACTAGGTCGATTGTCTGGAATTGTAGCACATTATGTCCCAAAATATCTTCAAAAAAACAGAATGCCAAGTTTAGAAACTAATTGTATTGAAGATTGGGAAACTAAAGTTGAAGCTGTTGTTGAAGAAACAGTAAATGAAGATATGACGATTATTTCTGGAATTCCATCATGGGTTCAGATGTATTTTGAAAAACTAATGCAAAAGACTGATAAGAAGGTTGGTGATATTTTTAAGAATTTTAATTTGTTCATTTTTGGCGGTGTTAATTATGAACCTTATCGTGCTAAATTTGAAAAGCTAATAGGAAGAAAGGTTGACAGTATTGAGTTATATCCTGCTAGTGAAGGTTTTTTTGCATTTCAAGATAAGCAAGATGAAAAAGGGATGTTACTTCAGTTAAATTCAGGTATTTTTTATGAGTTCGTTGAAGCAGACCGTTTTTTCGATAGCAATCCTGAGCGCATAACTATTGCAGATGTTGAGTTAGGTGTTAATTATGTAATGATTATCTCCACTACAGCTGGTCTATGGGCATATAATATTGGTGATACTGTAGAGTTTACATCATTAAAACCCTATAGAGTAATCGTAAGTGGTAGAATAAAACACTTTATTTCGGCATTTGGAGAACATGTTATAGGAAAAGAAGTAGAACAAGCTTTAAGGGAAGCGACGGAAAACACATCTATCTCTGTAAATGAGTTTACAGTTGCGCCACAAATAAATCCTAAAGAAGGTTTACCGTACCATGAATGGTTTATAGAGTTTGAAGAAGAGCCAGAAGAAGAGCGAATTTTGATAGAGGCTCTAGAACAGTCATTACAACAACAAAACAGCTATTATTTAGACTTAATTGAGGGTAAAGTATTAAGATCTATAAAAATCACAAAAATTAAAAAAGGAGGCTTTCATACTTATATGAAATCTATTGGAAAATTGGGAGGACAGAATAAAATTCCTAGATTGTCTAACGACAGAAAAATTGCTGACCAACTGTATCAACTCAATTTAACGAAATAACGCTATATTTGCAGGTTAAAATAGCCTATGAGTACAACTAAGAAAAATCACGAAAGAACAAGAGCGCAAGAAAGCTCTAGCGCCATAGAACGCATGTATATTACAATGCGCCACCTTTTTAATCGTGGATTTTACAAACCTATGGGAGTTTCTGGTGAAACTTTACGTGAGGCTTTACTTCTATTGAGACCAGAAATTTATGGTTCTATCGGTGATGAAAAAGCAGAGTTAGAAGGTTTACTTTATGTTGTAGATCGTTTACCTCAAGGTATAGAAGAATGTACCTTTATAAACCTCACAAGTGATGAGGGTTATGCTAATTCTCATTTTAAACCAATAATTCCACCAAAGAGAAGACGAAATTGTTATCGTATTGATGATGAGCAGATGAATATTGAAATTACGAGAGGGCGTTCTGAGATATATGATATATTAACGCATCTTACATTTCTATTTGTTGAGTCGCACAAAATCAGTAAACGTGTTATTATAAATGAAGAAGGAGCAACAGTAAGAGATTGGCAGAAGCTTGAGAGTGCCGTTAGTTCAACTAAAAAATTAACGCAAAAAGAACGAGAGATTGCGATTACGCATACTGCAAACATCCTTGGTAGAACATTTAATGAGTTAACTGAAGCTTATCCAAAATTTGCTACTGAAAATCAGCCAGAACGCTTATTACATATTGTGTATTGGTTAGGTAAGTTAGCAATAGAAGAAACTGTTAATAATAACAAGCGTACGATTACTTTTAGTCCAGTTTTAAGAGAACGCTTAGGTCACCACATTCACGGAGAGATTTGGGCAGATACTATTAAATCTGTATTGCATAAAAACGGATTACTAGAAAGACCTATACATATTATTAGTGCTAATATGCATAGTGTAATGAATTCTCTATTTGCTAAAGGAACGCTCAAAGGGGCAGATGCTAAGAAAGATATTTTTGACACTTACGAAGCTCTTAGTGACTCAAAAAATGGCACCTTACGCAATAAAGTAGAAAAATCAGCGTTGCAACACGGAATGCATTATATAAAGGACACTTCGGGAACCAACATTGATGTTCAAATCTTTGATACAGATAAAATTGATTTTTCTAAGTCAGAATTCAAATACTTAGAAGAGCACAAGGAAAATAAGGCCGTTATATTTGTTATGGATTATGCGTTTGGAGAGCAAGCTTATGAAACTTTAGATGAGTTTTTAAAACCGATTAAAGTAGAGGGCAAACAAGTGCATTTAGATGTAAAGTCTATTTCTATCATGGGTAAAGCAGGCATTTTAGAAGGAGGCAAGGGAGACGTTATGATTCCTTCGGCACATATTTTTGAAGGTACAGCGGATAATTATCCATTTAAAAATGAGCTAAGTAAAAACGATTTATTAGATTGCGGTGTTGATGTTTTTGAAGGCACTATGGTAACTGTTTTAGGTACTTCACTTCAAAATAAAGAGATTTTAAAGTTCTTTAAAAACTCAACATGGAATGTTATAGGTTTAGAAATGGAAGGAGCGCATTATCAAAAAGCCATACAAGCAGCATCTAGAGTAAGGGGAAGCATTAATGAAGACGTTAAAGTAAGATATGCATATTATGCTAGTGATAACCCACTAGAAACAGGTAGTACATTAGCTTCTGGAGGCTTAGGTACATCTGGTGTTAAACCAACATATGTTATAACAAAAAAAATACTAGAACAAATATTTAATTCTTAATATATGAGCGATAAATTACCGCAGCAAAATCCAAATGAGGAGGTAGAGTTAGGTTTACTACTTAGCTTAATTAAAAGTGCCTTTCGTAAATTTTTTGACTCTATTGCCGCTTTTTTTAAAGGAATATATTCTGTCATTATCCTTTTTCTAACCCATATATTTAAAAGCGCTAAATGGTATGGAATAGCTATATTTTCAGGTTTAGTACTAGGTTATTTTATTGATCATTTTTCTGAAAAAATATATGGTGCTAAAATGCTGGTTGAAACCAATTTTGATTCAGCACATCAAGTATATGAAAATCTTAAATACTTGAATCAATTGGCAGGTGTAGATAATGATTCTACCGAATTATCAACAAAACTAGAGATTACAGTAAAAGAAGCGAGAACTTTAAAAAACTTTAAGATTGAACCAGATATAGATGAAAACGAAAAAATTAGACTTTTTTCTGAATTCAAAGCTGAGTTAGATTCTGTTTCTCGCGAGGAGCTTATATATACCGATTATATTGAATCTTTGAGCTTTTTTAGCTTTTCTAAGCATGAAATAACAGTAACTTCATCAGATAAATTTATTTTTCAAAAGTTAAGAGATAATCTAACTAAAATCTTAACAAATAATGATCATTTGACTTTAATGAAAAAAACTACTTTACAGAATTTAAGCGGTGAAAAAGAGTTTTTGTTAGAGCAACAATCAGAGATGGATTCGTTACTAAAAGAGTACTTAAGGATTAGAATAAAAGCATCAGAAAAAGAAACAGTTTCTGGAACTGGTTCAGGAACAAATTTTTATATGGGCAATGCTCAGGACAATAAATTATTTGTTGATGAAGCTGATTTACTGAGTAAAAAACGAATGATTGAAAAACTAATTAGAGAGATAAACCTTGATCTCGCTAAATCTAAAGAGGTTATAAATGTAATTGCTAAGTTTCCGGATGCAGGCTATGATATTTCTGAATGGACAGAAAAAAAGAAATTTACACTTCCAATCATCTTTTTTAGTTTAACACTTATTGGTTTTATTATTTTAGGTTTAAATAAATACTTAAATCAGAATAGATGAAAATACTCATTACTGGTGGTGCTGGTTTTATCGGTTCACATGTCGTTAGATTATTTGTTAATACATATAAGGACTACCACATATACAACCTAGATAGCCTCACTTATGCAGGAAATTTAGAAAACCTTAAAGATATTGAACACGCATCCAATTATACTTTTATAAAGGGAGATATAACAGATGAAAGTTTTATAAATAATATATTTAAGACGCATTGCTTTGATAGCGTTATTCATCTGGCAGCAGAGTCTCATGTGGATAGATCTATAGCTGACCCATTAGCATTTGTTAAAACAAATGTTATTGGAACTATGATTTTATTAAACGCCTTTAAGGATTGCTGGCATTCTAATTTTGATAACAAATTATTTTATCATGTTAGTACAGACGAAGTCTATGGCTCTTTAGGAGAACAAGGTTTATTTACCGAAACCACATCTTATGATCCAAATTCACCATATTCTGCATCTAAAGCAAGTTCAGATCATTTTGTTAGGGCTTATGGGGAAACTTATTCAGTGCCTTATGTTATTACAAATTGTTCAAATAATTATGGGCAAAATCAGTTTCCCGAAAAACTAATTCCATTATTTATTAATAACATCTTAAAAGGAAAGGAGCTACCTGTTTATGGAGATGGTAACTATACTCGAGACTGGCTCTATGTAGTAGATCACGCCAAAGCTATTGATTTGGTTTTTCATAAAGGAAAAATAAGTGAAACTTATAATATTGGAGGTTTTAATGAATGGAAAAATATTGATTTAGTAAAACTGTTGTGTAAGTTAATGGACAAAAAACTAGGGAATCCGCATGGAAGCTCGATAGGTTTGATTGCCTATGTTAAAGACAGACCAGGTCATGATTTGAGGTACGCTATCGATGCTAATAAGATAAAAAATGAATTGGGTTGGCAGCCTTCAGTGACTTTTGAAGAAGGATTGAGTAATACTATAGACTGGTATTTAGATAATACAGAATGGTTAAATCGTGTTACAAGTGGTGAGTATCAATTATATTACCAAAAACAATATAACTAGCATATAATATGAAAGGAATAATACTAGCCGGAGGTTCGGGAACGCGCTTACATCCCTTAACCCTTGCTGTAAGTAAGCAACTAATGCCTATTTATGACAAGCCTATGATTTATTATCCCTTATCTACGTTAATGTGGTCTGGCATAAAAGATATTTTAATCATATCTACACCACAAGATTTACCTTTATTTGAAAAACTTTTAGGTAATGGCAATAAGTTTGGATGTAATTTCCAATATGCCATACAAGAAGAACCAAATGGTTTGGCTCAGGCATTTATAATTGGTGAAGATTTCATTGGAAATGATAAGGTGGCTTTAATTCTTGGTGATAATATTTTTTACGGAACAGGATTATCAAATTTATTACAAGAAAACAATGATCCGGATGGAGGGATTGTATATGCATATCATGTTCATGATCCAGAACGTTATGGTGTTGTAGAATTTAATAAAGAAGGGAATGCCGTTTCAATTGAAGAAAAACCTTTAAAACCAAAATCTAATTATGCAGTTCCAGGAATTTATTTTTATGATAATTCAGTGGTCGAGATTGCAAAAAACATTAAACCTAGTCATAGAGGCGAATTAGAAATCACAGATGTTAATAAGACTTATTTATCTCAAGGGAAATTAAAAGTTAGTGTGTTAGACAAAGGCACAGCTTGGTTAGACACAGGCACGTTTAAATCTTTGATGCAGGCTTCTCAATTTGTTCAAGTTATAGAAGAACGACAAGGCTTAAAAATTGGCGCCATCGAAGAAGTAGCATATAGAATGGGCTATATTGATAAAAATCAGTTTAGAGTATTAATTGAACCATTAATTAAAAGCGGTTATGGTAAGCACCTATTAAGTCTACTACCAAAATAATATGTTAGTAACAGAAACTAAATTGAAGGGATGCTTTATCCTTCAACCAACGATTTTTAAGGATAAAAGAGGCTACTTTATTGAGAGTTTTAATCAACAAACATTTAATGATTCCTTGGGTTTAAAAGTTAATTTTGTTCAAGACAACGAGTCACAGTCTTCTAAAGGCGTTTTAAGGGGTTTACATTACCAGACAGGTAATCACGCACAAGCTAAATTAGTAAGGGTGGTTAAGGGCAGTGTTTTAGATGTTGTAGTTGATATGCGAGAAAGTTCAGAAACTTTTGGAGACCATTTTTCAATTGAACTTAATGTAGAAAACAAAGCACAATTGTATGTACCTAGAGGGTTTGCACATGGATTTATTGTATTAGAAGATGAGACTATTTTTAGCTATAAGTGCGATAACTTATATAACAAAGCATCTGAAGCAGGTATAATTTATAACGATAAGGATTTGAATATTAATTGGGAATTGCCAGAAAAAAATTTTATTATTTCAGAAAAAGATTTGGTGCTTCCAAAGTTTAAAGATGCTCAAATATGTTAACTGTACTTGTTACTGCAAAAGATGGTCAACTGGCACAATGTATTGAAAGTATAGCGCCAAAACATCCAAACCTTAAATTTATATTTAAGTCGTTTTCTCAGCTAGATATTACTAACTTCAAACAGGTTAATTCTGTTTTTAACAGTTCAGAACAATTTGATTATTGCATCAATTGCGCTGCTTACACAGCTGTTGATAAGGCTGAGACTGAAATAGAAAAGGCTTATGATGTTAATGTTTTGGGT
Source organism: Winogradskyella sp. (assembly GCF_016744625.1). Classification (GTDB taxonomy): domain Bacteria; phylum Bacteroidota; class Bacteroidia; order Flavobacteriales; family Flavobacteriaceae; genus Winogradskyella. Next base: position 4,234 of record NZ_JADGDZ010000019.1, on the reverse strand, counting down.
TCTAAAAACTTAGCTGAAGTTTGTCGTAAACATAAAGTCACTTTATTTCATCTTTCAACAGACTTTGTGTTTGACGGTAAAACTCTACAGCCGTATTTGGAGGATAGCATTACAAATCCATTAGGCGTTTATGGTGATACTAAATTAAAAGGAGAGAACGCAATATCAGAAACGCTCGAAAATCATTTTATTTTAAGAACATCGTGGTTATATTCAGAGTTTGGCAACAATTTTTTAAAAACCATGCTCAGATTAGCTAGAGAGCGAGATGAGATTAGTGTTGTAAGTGACCAAATAGGAAGCCCAACCTATGCAAAAGATTTAGCGGAGGTTATCCTGAAGTTTATAGAAACTAAAAATACGTCTTATGGTTTATATCATTACAGTAATGAGGGAGCTATAAGTTGGTATGATTTTGCAAATGAAATTTTTAAAAAGACAGATAAAGATATTAGATTAAATAAAATTAAAACCAAAGATTATCCAACTCCAGCAGAGCGCCCAAAGTATAGTGTGCTTAATAAAGAGAAGATCACTAATATTCGTGGTGTTTCAATCCCAAATTGGAAGGATAGTTTAGCAGAGGCAATTGCAAATCTCAAAGAAGAATAGTTTCGTATAGTTAAAAGAATAGTGTGTGCTTAAATCGATCTCATATAGAAGAATTATGAAATAAAAGATATATGCCCAACAAGAACACTACCATTTTATTTAGCGAATATGCAAATGCTATTTCACAATAGATTCTGTTATAAAAATGATATAAACACCAATTTAGATGCTATTTAACTCAATAGATTTTGCAATATTTTTCCCAATAGTTTTTGTTATCTATTGGATTGTTTCAGGCAAATTAAAAATAAGAAATATTGTTGTTTTAATATCTAGTTATATTTTTTATGGTTGGTGGGACTGGCGATTTCTTTTTTTAATTGCCATAAGCACATTAGTAGATTTTTATGTTGGGAAAAAATTAAGTATCACTGAAAATAAAATAACTAGGAAAAAGTTATTATTTATTAGCCTAGCTGTTAATCTAGGATTTTTATTTTATTTTAAGTACACTAATTTTTTTATTGACACTTTTGTAGAATCATTTAAGCTATTTGGAAAAACGTTAGAAGTTTCAACTTTAAATATTATACTCCCAGTTGGTATAAGTTTTTACACATTTCAAACTCTAAGTTATACGATTGATATTTACAGAAAGCGTTTTAAACCTACAGACGACTTAATAGCTTTTTCTGCTTTTGTCGCTTTTTTTCCACAGTTAGTTGCTGGTCCAATTGAAAGGGCGTCTCATTTGTTGCCACAATTCTTCAAAACATATAAGTTTAATTATGCGTTAGTAAAGTCTGGGCTTTTGTTGATGGCTTTTGGGTTGTTTAAGAAAATGGTTATTGCTGATAGAGCGGCTTTATATGTAAATGAAGTATATAATAACCCCTCGAATTATGAAGGTGTAGAAACCATTATGGCAACTGTATTATTTGCTTTTCAGATATATTGCGATTTTTCAGGATATTCTGATATCGCTATAGGTGCAGCCAGAACGATGGGATTTGATTTAATGAAGAACTTTGATAGTCCATACTTATCAAAATCTATTACTGAATTCTGGAGAAGATGGCATATCTCTCTATCTACATGGTTTAGAGATTATGTTTACATACCTTTAGGTGGAAGTAGAAAAGGTGAATTTAGAACGTATTTCAATTTATTTTTAGTGTTTTTAGTCAGCGGTTTATGGCATGGGGCGGCAATGACTTTTGTTATTTGGGGAGCTATACATGGCATCATAATCGTTATAGAGAAGGCAATATCAAAAAATAAAGAGCGTGTTTTTAGAAAGTTAAATATTAATAAAGAAAATATATCTAACAGACTAGTTTTCGTTTTTATTAATTTTGTTATTGTGTGTTTTGCATGGGTGTTTTTTAGAGCAAATTCATTTGCGGATTCAAAATTAATAGTAGCTGGTTTTTTTAATAATAATTTTGATGCATTATTTGGAGATGAAATCTATCTCATTGGTTTGCAGGATAATGAATTTAAACTATTAATATTTGCAATTATAGGATTAGTTGTTGTTGAAAGATTTCATCGTAAACGGAGCCTTGTTAAAATTCTAAACCAACAGGCTTTACTTTTTAGGTGGAGTGTTTATGTGTTGATAGCCTTGTTTATTATGATTTTTGGTGTTTATGGAGACAATAACATATCAGAATTCATTTATTTTCAATTTTAAGAATGAAAAAGAAAAACTTAATTCATTTATTGTTTAAATCCGGGTTATTTATAATTCTCATGGGGTTTTTAACTATGACATGTGCATTTATGTTTGGCACTCAAAACTCTGGTGATTTAACTTGGAGTGCATTTTATAAACAAAAAAAGAACTCCATTGATTTGTTGTTTTTTGGAAACTCTCACTTAGGAAATGGTTTAGATTTAAATATAGTAAACGCTAAAACCAAATCTAAAGTTTATACGCTTTATAGCTCAGGGCAAACACTACCTCAAACATATTATAATATTAAAGAAGCTTTAAAATATCAGACCCCTAAGTTAATTGTTATTGAAACGTTTGCCATTTCTAGTGATACTATCTATTATTTTAATGAACCAGTAAGTGATAAAAACATACCATTAAAGGCTAAACTACAGAGTTTTGACTCTAAGAAACTCAGCTTAGTAAAAATAGAAGAATACAGAGATTTATATAAAGGAGAAGAAATAATACCAACAATTTTTCCGTTAATTAGAAATCATTCTAATTGGGCTGATTTAGATTTACTTAAAGGGAATTTGGCTAAAAAAATGAAACCTAATTCTGAATACTATTTCGGGTGCTCAAACTCAATCTGGCCATTAAGTGAAAGCAAGATTGAAGAATATAGAGCTAAAGATTTTGGTAAACAAGAATTTAAAATTTCTAAATACCAAAGATCTTATTTTAATAAAATTATTGAATTAGCAAAAGATAATAATATAGAAGTATTACTAGTAACAATACCATATTTTAAAGAATACAGAAAAAAAATAGATTATAAGTCTGTACATAATTCAATGATAGATTTGGCATTAAAAAACAATATAAAGTATTTAGATTTAAATCACATTTTCCCGGATTTGTCTTATCAGTATTTTACAAATGAACCCGTAGGGCATAATCAACATTTAAGTTATAAAGGAGGTATTGTTGTTAGTAATTATTTATCTAAATACATTAATAATAACTATAAATTTAAGACTGATAATGCAAATAAATCTCTCCCAGAATATTATTTATATAATAAAATTAAAAGAGAAACATTAAATAACGGAGACAAGATTATTGGTAATTTAGATGCAATAAATGGAACAAAAAACACAAAGTACGCTTCAACCCAAGGAAAAGGCCCAATAGTTTTAGATGGCTGGATAGCAATAGAAGGTAAAAGTTCAAAGTTTAATGAATTGTTTATAGCATTAGTAAGAGATAATAATTTTATTTACGTTAGTAAACCAAACCAATTAAAAAGTAAAAACAGAAAAGATGTTACCAAATATTTCAATGAAAATAATAACTTATACGATGACTCTGGGTTTCTTATAAATATTGACAGTAAATTACTGGAATTAGGACGATACAGCCTTTATATGGTATTAAGAAATAATAAGGGAGAAGTTCTAATAAAAGACACTTTTAAAACCGTAGAGATACTTTAAATAATATCTTAAGGTCATCATTTTAACTAAAAACGAATAATATGAAAAGAATTATTTTAGCTCTAATCGTTCTTGGGTTTCTATCTTGTAAAGAAGATAAAGGAAATAGCACTCAAAAAAAAGTAATAGAAGAGGTAGGTGTTGAAAAGCGTAAAACAAAAAAAGAAGATATTTTCAAAGTAACACTTAATATAAAGATGTTAGAAGATGATAAAATAGAACTATTCTATTTGGGGGAATTTCAAGACGGCAATTTTAATTCTAAGGAAAGAGTCGCAAAATACATAAAAGGTAATAACGAATTTCAGATTATTGAGCTAGTTTTACCAAAGGGTATAATTCCTTATCAATTTAGAATTGATATAGGTGATAATGTAAATAAACATGAAACACAAGTTGATATAAAGTCAATTAATTTAGAATTAAACGAAAACATTATTAATATAGACAACACATTGTTAAACAGTTTTTTTCATCCTAACCGATATTTGGAAAAAAACAACACAGGGTATTTGAGAAGAGT
>NZ_JADGDZ010000112.1:1340-9822 GCF_016744625.1 Winogradskyella sp. | reverse complement strand
TTTTTGTTTTTGGTAGTAATTTAATCAAAGGAATAACTAAAACTAAAAGTGCTCCAGCAAATCCAAGTAAAAATGAAATCTCAAAACTAAATAATAATACGTTCTAAATTTCATCTAAAAAGGTTCTGAATTATAATGTCGAACGATGCGTATGCTGTTATACCACATATTTGTATCCAATAATTTTAACAATCAAAAAAATCGACAATTATGAAAACATTATCAAAGCAAGTATTACTTATACTATTATCATTTATTGTATTATTCTCATCTTGCTCTAGCGATGATGACAATCATACAAATCAATCACCAAATGAAATTGAAACTGCAGAAGGCTTATCTGCATATTTAGAGAATTTAGTTAATACAAAAGACGTTCCTGGGTTTTCGATTTCTGTTGCTATTGGCAATTCTATTGCTTTTAACCAATCCTTTGGTTATTCCAATTTAGCTAATCAAATAGCGTATACAAACCAAACTATTAACAATTTAGCATCAGTAAGTAAAACATTTGTGGGAGCAGCAACAGCAAAAGCGATAGAACAAGGTTATTTTACTTTAGAAACAAATATCAATACTCTTCTTCCAGTTGATATTATTAATCCAAAACAGCCAAATGGTAACATTAAGATAAAACACCTTATAACTCATACGTCAGGTATTGTGGATGTGCCAACAACATATATTGCAAGTAATTATTACATCTTACCAGGAGAAGATATTACAACCAGCATAGGTAATATTCTGATAAACGATTTAGGTATGCAACAAATGGAACAAGTAGATTTAGATGACTATTTACTAGAAATTTTTGACGAAGATGGTGGCCTCTATAATTTAGATAATTATTTAGATGCTCTACCAGGAGAAACTTGGGCATATTCAAATGATGCAACTTCGTTGTTAGGCTACATTATTGAATATGTGTCTGGTCAATCTTTTGATGATTACGTGGCAGATTATATACTAAACCCTTTACAAATGTCTAATTCTACTTTTAATATTAATGAAGTCAATTTTCAAAATATGGCTACTCAATATTATGATACTAACTCACCATTTCCTAGATATGGAAATCATGGATATGTAGAAGGGGGCTTATACAGTAATAGTGATGATATGAGCAAATATTTATTAGATATGATGAAAGGTGCAAGAAGAGAATCTTCAATATTATTTTCAAGTGAGTATTATGATTTATTATTTGCAGAACAATTAGCAAATGGAGTCGTACCAAATGGTTTTGCAGAAAATCATGGTTTATTTTGGTATATGAAAAATGGAAATTTAATGCATGGTGGCAACAGTTTAGGAGTGTCAACACAAATACAGCTAAAGCAAGATGGCTCTTCGGGATTCCATATTATTACGAATATGGATGGAACCTTTACTGGTAATGAAACCAAATGGGAAGAAGTTAAAGCACTAATTTATCAAGCCATAGAACAATACATATCAAATAATTAGTAGCGATAAATTGGTGTTGATTATTTAAGTATCAGCATCAATTTTTTTAAAATTAAAATCAAAAAGCGAAAAATCATGAATGCATTAAATCATAAACTAAAAAACATCAATAAGAATGATGCAAGCAAAACAATTAACAAACAGGTTAGGTCAAAATTAACATGCATTGTTTTTATATTAATATCTAGTATGACATTTGCACAAGATAAAACGAATATAGAAACTGCGTTACAATGTGATGGCTTTATGTTTGAGTTTAGCTTAGGAGGTGGTATTATAAGCGTAGAAGATAGTGAAGGAATTCAAACTTTTGATAGATATCAAGGTGGTATCAGCTTTCCAGAATTAAAATTTGGATATATGCTTAATAATAGATTAGCAATTACTGCGGTAATGCCAGGAATGATTTATGAGTTTCAAAATAATGACAGGCACTTTGGTGGTTTTATTCCTTCAGTACAATATTGGATTAAGGACAAATGGTGGATTCATGGTGGAGTGGGACTAGCAATAGATGGACCAGCTTTATATGATATTAAAAATATTAATGACGATTGGAATTTTGGCTGTGCAGTTATGGCTAGTACTGGTTATGAGGTTTACAGAAAAAATAAGTTCTCAATGAATGTACAATCTAAATTAGTATTGGGTCGTGCATATTTAGAAGGTGATACTTATAGAGACGCCATTTCATTTAGTCTTGGCTTAGGTTTTAACTGGCTATAAATCCAATTAAACTATTATCAATGAAAAATAATCAAAAATCAACAGTATTACTTGCAGGTGCTACTGGCTATTTAGGGGGTTTTATTGCAAAAGCTTTGTCGCAAGAGCAGATAACTTCTAAATTAATTTCCCGATCAAATAAAAAACTTCAGCCCTTGGAAAGTAAAACGATTAAAATTATTGAAGCAGAAGTTACCAAACCTAATACTCTAGCTGGTATTTGCGAAGGTGTTACTACAGTAATTTCTACAATAGGTATTACCAGACAAAAGGATGGTTTAACATACATGGATGTTGACTATCAGGCTAATTTAAACTTGCTCAATGAAGCAAAAAAAGCTGGAGTAAAAAAGTTTATCTATGTATCTGCTATTAATGGCAGTAAGTACAGACATCTCAAAATTTTTGAAGCCAAAGAAAAGTTTGTAGATGTTTTAAAATTATCGGGATTAGATTATGTTGTTATTCGTCCTAATGGTTTTTTTTCAGATATGAAAGATTTTTTAAATATGGCAAAAAAAGGAAGAGTATATTTATTTGGAAATGGAGAACAAAAATTTAATCCCATTCATGGAGAGGATTTAGCTACAGTTTGCTTACTAGCAATACAATCTACCAAAAATGAGATTATTGTTGGTGGACCAGATGTTTTAACTTTAAATGAAATAAGTGAAATGGCATTAGAGACTTGGCAGAAATCAATAAAAATAAGCCATTTACCAGATTGGATACGCCAATTTTCAATTTGGTCTTTACGAACTTTTACGTCTTCTAAAACCTATGGACCAATTGAGTTTTTTTTAACTTTAATGGCAGAGGATAATATTGCACCAAGATTTGGAACTAAACGATTGTATCATTTTTTTAATGCTATTGCAAAGTCAAATATTAAATAGGCAACTCTGATAGATGCAAAAAATTATTGCCAAAGCTATTTAATAAAAATCAGTTAGCAAAAAATTTTTAACTTTGAAATACTTTATATGACAAGAGATATTATAGATATAAATGATTTTACCATTTTGGTCGAAGAAGCGAAAGTAAATGAGCCTACAATAGACTCATGTACTTTTGAAGAACCAATTATTGCTGTTGCATTTTATGGTTCTGGTAATGTTGACTTAAGTGTCAAATATGATACTAAACAGAAAGAGTTCAATTATACTAAAGGTTTAGCGCTTTCATTTTATGCTAACGAAAATGTAGAATTTGTTCATACAGTATCAGCTGCAAAACCCCTAGAATGTTTGGTCATAGCAACAACAGCAAAGGCTATAGATAAGCTTCCCAATCATGAAGGAGAGTTGTTTGGTGATCTGCTAAATCAGCTGGTTAATCCTTCAGATCATTATGTAGAAGGTCCTAGTTTTATTATGACACCAGAAATGCAATCTATAGTAGATTCCTTATTTCATATTCAATATGAAGGAAAAACAAAAATGATGTTCTTTCGCAGTCAAATCACAACACTATTATCACATTTTTTTGGGCAATTAGCACTTTCAAAAATCGAAAATATAAATACTAATGAACGTGAAAAATTAAATCTAGCTAAAGATATCTTATTACAACATATAGATAATCCACCTTCACTTAGTGACCTCTCAAAACAGATAGGATTGAATATGTTTAAGCTAAAGAAAGAATTTAAAGCTTACTTTGGTGTACCAGTATTTAAATACCTTCAAAACGAACGCCTTACATTGGCACATAAACTCATTAGAACTCAAGAAGCAACAGTACAAGAAGCCGCTTGGCATGTTGGCTATGATAGCTTGAGCTCATTCTCTAATGCGTTTGAAAAAAAGTTTGGCTATAGACCTAGTCAAATTAAGTAATACTATAATTCACTTCTTTTCGAACAAATCTTACTGCTTTTAAGACAACTCATTAGCGCAACATTAAAATAATTTTGTCATGTAACTTTTAAATAAAAAAGACATGAAAATTAAACGTGCTATTATATTAGGCACTATCATTTGGAGTATTGGTATCCTATTATATTCTATTTCATATTATATACCCATTTTAGAAAATGCAGATGCACAAGCAAATCTTGCATTGTTTGTTGCTGTTATGCCATTAGTATGGTTTGGTTCTAAATTCTACTACAAAAAAGACAGGCAAACACATGGCTATCTCGTTGGTCAAACATTCCTATTAATAGCTGTAATACTAGATGCATTAATTACTGTTCCATTTTTTATTATCCCTGAAGGAGGTAGCTATTACAGTTTTTTTACTGGGTTTGGATTTTGGATAATTGCTTCTGAATTCCTAGTAATTTCAACATTGTACTGGTATACAAGTGTTTACCCTGAGTTAAAAATACCGACACTTTAATATCATGGACATCACTTTTGAACATATAGGAATGACTGCACTCATATTATTAACCGGATTATCAGCAGGTTTATGTTTTACTTGGTCAAATACTATAACACCAGGAATTGGCAAATTAGATGACTTAAACTATTTAATGTCCTTTCAACAAATGAATAGAACTATACTAAACCCACTATTTTTTATTGTGTTTTTTGGACCTACCATACTTGGACTTATTAATCTATATGGTGTTAGGAATGCATCAAACTCAATATGGTTTTTACTAATGGCTATAGCGATTTATTTTATAGGTGTGGTTCTCGTTACCATTTTTGGAAATGTTCCTCTAAATAACATTTTAGATCAAACAAAACTGAATTTAGCAAATACTATGGACATAAAAACCCTAAGAAATACTTTTGAAGTAAAATGGAACCGCTTGCATTTAATTAGAACATTCAGTGCTACAATTTCATTTCTACTCTTACTAATAAACCTTACACAAATCACGAAAATATTACCTAAATAAATTAACAATTACAAATAAGATGAAAAATAAATATAACATTTTAGTCATTGGCGGAACTGGAAAAACAGGACGTAAAGTAGTAAGCAAATTATCCGAAGCTGGACACAACGTTAGAATTGGATCACGATCTGCAACACCTTCATTTGATTGGAATAATCCGGAAACTTGGACAGAAGCACTGCAAGGCATTGATAAAGTATACATTACTTTTCAACCAGATTTAGCTGTTCCAGGTGCTTTAGATGCGATCGAAGAATTGACAAAGCAAGCTAAACAGAATCACGTAAAAAAATTAGTTCTGCTATCAGGAAAAGGAGAGAGGGAAGCAGAACTTTGTGAGCAAGTTGTCATTCATTCAGGATTAGATTACACTATTGTTAGAGCAAGTTGGTTCAATCAAAATTTTAGTGAAAGTTTCTTTTTAGAGCCTATTCTTCATGGTTTTGTTGCATTACCACAAGCAGACGTTAAAGTGCCATATGTAGACACAGATGATATCGCAGATGTTGCTGTTGAAGCATTATTGCAAGATAAGCATAATGGAAAAATTTATCAACTTACAGGACCACAAGCACTAACATTTAGAGAAGCTATAGCAACAATTTCTGAAGTAATTAAAAAAAATATTGCCTTTACACCAATTGCTATATCTGCTTATACAAACATTATGAAAGAACAAGGTGTACCAGCAGATTTTATTTGGTTAGTAGAGTATTTATTTACTGAAGTTTTAGGAAACCCAAACAATTCTGAGATTACTAATGATATTGAAAACGTATTAGGTAGAAAACCCAAAGATTTCAAGCAATATGTTGAAGAGACTGCATTAACAGGTGTTTGGGATTCAAAAGAAAAAGAATAAATATAATAACACAAATACAGATGAAGAAATTTAAAATTGAAGAGAACACTATTGAAACAGTTCAACCAATAGCAAGCAAAATATTAGAGAACACAAAAAGTGCAATGGGATTTGTCCCAAACATGTATACTGGAATGGCTAACAATCAGGGTTTGTTAGATGCTTATGTGCATTCGTATAAAACATTTCGCCAGAACTCTGGATTTAATGCTATAGAACAAGAAATTATTTTCTTATCTGTAGCTTATGAGAACAAATGTGATTATTGTATGGCAGCACACAGTTTTGTTGCAGATAAATCATCTAAAGTTCCTGTTGAAATCACAGATGCTATTAGATCTAACGGAAGCATTGAAGACACTAAGCTTAGTGCATTAAGTAACTTTGCAAAATTAGTTACTAGAAACAGAGGTAATATAAGTAATCAAGAAATCAATATTTTTCTGAATGCTGGATATACTGTAAGTGACATATTAGGTGTTATTACTGGAGTAGGTGTTAAAACTTTTAGTAATTATTTTAATCATGTCGCAGAAACAACATTAGATGACGTTTTTAAATCTAGAGAATGGTCTCTTGAATTAGCCAAATAAAATAATGAGCAAGCTTTAAATTATAGAGTTTGCTCATTTTATTTTTTTAAGAGCACAGTATATCCTTTTCGAACAAATCAAACTGCTTTTCTAACAAATTATGTGTGCAAAAAATCATCAATTTTGTTCTAGATATAAATCATATTCATCAATCAAAAACGAATATTAAAATCAATAATTATGATACATATATTAAGAATAATAATAGTTCTGGTGATTTTTATAATTACAAATTCTAGATTAACAGCACAAGAGCATACAGATAGCTTAAGAGCCGTAGCTGAAGCATTAAAAATGATTCAGTTTCCTGAGCCTCAATTCAATGCGCCCTTTTCATTCGAAATCACACAAAAAGGAATGGAAGATATGGGTTTTGATCAACCCTATATTTCAGAAGTCATTACATTAAAAATGCGAGATAGTGTACTAATTCATGGTCAAAACTATACGCACGATTCCAATAAAACAATTCTTTTACTTCATGGCACCTTGGCAACGAGTTTTACTTATAATAAGATGTCAGGATTGCTTAGAGAAGCTGTACAAGCAAATGTTATTGCTGTTGATCTTAGAGGACATGGACAATCGGGTGGAATACCTGGTGACGTATCGACTTTAAATCAGTATGCAGAAGATTTGGATGATATGATATCTGCCATAAAAAAACAAAGACCGAACGATACTATAATTCTTGCTGGTCATTCAATGGGTGGAGGAATAGTACTGAGACATGCCGAAACCTTTCCAAAAACGAAAGTAGATGCGTACCTCTTATTTGCGCCAAACCTTGGTAATAATGCGCCTACAACGAGTCAAGTTCTAAATTTAAAGAGTAATTTTATAAAAACGCATTTGTCAAGAGGTTTAGGACTAAAGATGCTTAATGAATTTGGAATTCATACGTATGATTCTATGCACGTTGTGTTTTACAATTTACCTGAGCAAATGCCAATAAAATCGTATTCTTATAGAAGTATGCAGGCAAGTTTTCCAGAGGATTATAAGAAGACTTTACAATCTATAAGTAAACCAGTGTTGGTTTTAGTAGGTAGCAACGACGAAGCGTTTATAGCGAAAGAATATGCTGTTGTAATCAATTCCTATTCAAAAGGTGATTATTATATGGTTGAAGGAGAAACACATAATGGAATTAGACATAATGCTGAAGCTATGACCAAAATTAAAAATTGGGTTAACAACACTAAATTTAATAACCAATAAAACAACTATATGCCACATTTTGTAATCGATTGCTCAGAACAAATTATTAGATTAAAAACACCAAATGAAATCATGCAAAAGGTTTATAATACCGCAGAATTCAGTGGGCTTTTTGATCAAGGCGATATTAAGGTAAGAATCACCCCTTTTGAGCATTATAATATAGGAAATACTAAAGATGATTTCATTCACATTTTTGCCAATATTATGGAAGGACGGACTCCCAATCAAAAAGCGATGCTGTCTAAATCAATTATAACAGAACTAAAGTTAATGTTTCCAGATGTTCCGATTATTTCAATGAACATCAGAGATTTTGAAAAAGCCACGTACTGCAATAAATCTATGGTATAAAACCTATCACCACTAATTAAAGACAAAATGAGCAAAATTGCATTAGTTCTACTTTCATGTTTAATTACAATATCCTGTAAAACGAGTGAAAATTTAATTTCATTAAAAAATGGATTAGTAATTGAAAACGCTATTGTTATCTCACCAGAGAGCGAAGTATTAAGAAATGAATGCTATATTATAATTGAAAAAGATAAAATAATATTCGTAGGAACAGATAAGCCTAATTTGAATGGTAATTTTAAAACAATTGATGCAAAAGGAAAATACATAATTCCTGGTTTAATAGATAGTCATGTTCACGTAACAAGTACAGATGCTCTAACGGATGAAGAAGAAATAGAAAACCCAAAAATTGTTAATGATTTTAGAAAACAACTTCCTAAAAGCTATCTATATTTTGGC
>NZ_JADGDZ010000112.1:0-1330 GCF_016744625.1 Winogradskyella sp. | reverse complement strand
TATTTTCATAATACTTAGGAAATAATACATCTAATGTGTCGTTAATGACATCGTAAATATAAAACTCTTCTTTATTGTTTTTTGGTTTATAATACTTTTTATACCATTGCTAGTTTTTCTATCGCGTTTTTTTTAGGGTTGATGGTAAAATGGGTTTTACAAAAAACCAAAACGATTATCTATATTTAATGAAGCCAAAATTAAACCTGATTTATATTATGTCGGAGGAGGAGCTGTTATAGGAAATGGCTACGGATTGACTAATTGGAATGATGAAACGCCAAACTTTATTTATCAAGAAAACGAAGCATATCCTATCCCAGAAAAATATAATAAACAGAATCATTCGCCACAAGTCGTAGTTGAGCGAATTGCTGAATCAGGTGCTATTGCGGTAAAAACATATTACGAACCTGGATTTGATTCTACTAAACCTGCTTTTCCTGTTCCATCTATACAACTTATGAAGGAACTAAAAGAAGAGACTCATAAAAACAATTTGGTTTTAGTAGCTCACGGAAATTCTTTAGAAGCGCATCAATTTTTAGGAACTGCAAATGTTGATATTATTGCTCACGGTCTTTGGAATTGGGAAACATACAGATTAGAAGACACCAATGAAATACCTAAAGAAATAACTAGAGTTTTAGATGTTGAAATAAAAAATAAAATTGGTTATATCCCAACTTTGCAAGTAATTAATGGATTAAGAACGCTAACTGATTCTGAATTCTTAAACAACTCTGAATTAAAAAATGTGCTTCCTCAAAATTTAATCGATTATTATAAAGAAAATACAAATAATATGTACGCTTCTGTATTTGGAGACGCACCTAAACCTATAATAATCAATAATTTCAATCGAATTTCAAACCAAGGAAAAATTAATTTAAAGTATATGAATGACTATAATGGTTTGATTTTATTTGGTACAGACACACCTTCTTCACCAACTTTTGGAAACCCACCTGGCTATAACGGTTATTTAGAAATGATAGAAATGAAAAATGCAGGTATTCCATTACGTAAAATATTAGCTTCTGCTACTATTGAAAATGCAAAAGCATTTCAACTCGATCACCTTTATGGTACAGTTGAAAAAGGAAAAAAAGCCAACCTTCTATTATTGGATAAAAATCCATTAGAAGATATTTCTGCTTACAATAGTATATTAAAAGTAATCATTGGAGGGAAAATTATAAATAGAGGCAATCTTTCTGCGGATAAAAATGAAAACTAAACTAGTGGTAACATTAAGTACAGATAATTTTAATTCTTTTAAAACAAATATCACTGCTTTTCGAACAAAGCGAATCATGCTTATTAATTC
>NZ_JADGDZ010000111.1 GCF_016744625.1 Winogradskyella sp. | reverse complement strand
TCTAATTTCACTTATTGGAGCTTCTGCATTAGCCATTGCTATAGTCTATGGATTACGTCAAAAAATGAAGCGCAACAAAATACAGCACGAAAAGCTAGATGGAGATTTAGCCTTTAAAGAAAAAGAACTCACTACACACGCCTTGCATTTGGCACATAAAAATGAAGTTTTACTTGATTTAAAATCGCAATTAAAAGAATTGAAGTCGAGTAGTCCAAATTCTAGAAACTACCAAAAAGTCATCAATACGATTAACCTAGATATTAATAATGATAGCAATTGGGAGCAGTTTAGAAACTACTTTGAAGATGTGCACAGAGATTTCAATTCTAAAGTAATGCGCAGTTATCCAGAGGTTAGTAATAATGACTTGCGCTTAATGTCTCTTTTAAAAATGAATCTTTCGAGTAAGGAAATTGCAAATATTCTCAATATTTCTATAGAAGGAGTTAAGAAAGCACGTTATAGATTACGAAAAAAACTAAATCTAAATACAGAAGAATCTTTACAAGAATTGGTTATAGAATTATAAATATTACAACGCATGAATACCTCTAAAGCATCATACACAATCCCTTTTTATAAACATAATAAAGCAGTGAACAGCATACTGACTTTATTAATTTTAGCTTTCGTGCTCAGTTCTTTAACGATTCATAGTCAAGATAAGAAACGTGTTGATAGTCTTCTTAATAGCATTAAAACCCAACATGACACCTTAAAAATTGAATCGTACAGGCAACTCAATATGGAATATCTTTATGTTGATCCAAAAACATCAAAGCCGTATTTAGACAAAGCGATAGCTTTAGCCAAAAAGCATAACGTAGAAGACCAAATAGCACAAACCACCAATGACTTAGGTGTGTATTATGCTATTATTTCGGATTTTGAAAACTCAATAAAAACTATTGATATTGCTATAGAACTTCAAAAAAAACTTAACGATAGCACAAGTATTGCTGAAGCTTTAAATAATAAAGGCATCATATTAGACGATTTAGGGAATTTTGATGAAGCTATAGCAGTACATATCGAATCCCTAAAAATTAAAGAAGCTATTAAAGCAGAATCTTGGACTATCGCCTATAGTTATTATAATATTGGGTACTCTTACAATAGCATAGCAAATTTCGAAATGTCAAACAATTATTTAGAAAAAGCTAAAGCGATTTTCTCTACACTAGCTGGTTATAAAGGAGAAACCAACGCTGTAAACAGCTTAATTGCAAATAATTTAAAACACTCAAAACAGTATAAAAAGGCCATTGCGATGTTCAAGGAGATTATTTCTGAATACAAAGAAATTAACTATAATAACGATTTGGCTGGTGCATATAATAGTTTAGGACAGATATATATGGAAACCGATAGTGTTTCAAAGGCTAAAAAGTTATTTGAAGAATCATTAGTCATCAGTAAAGAATACAAACAAAAAGCTTTAGTGGCTCTAAACCTTACTGCTTTAGGAAATGTAGAGTTGAAATTGAACAATAACAAGAAAGCATTACATTATTATAACGAAGCATTAGTACTCGATTTAGAAACCCAAGGAAAGGATAATATTAAGAATGATTATTTAGATATTTCTAAAGCACAAGCCAAAATAGGCAACTACAGAGAAGCTTATGAGAATCATTTAAAGTTTTTTAAGCTTCATGATGAACTTTTAAGCAAAGAAAATTATGAAAGAATTAACGAGCTAGAAGTGCAATACCAAACCGAAAAGAAGGAGCAAGAACTCATCATCAAACAAAATGAAATTAAACTACTCGAAGAACGCAAACAAAAAGCCGAAAACGAAAAATGGTTTCTTCTAATTTCACTTATTGGAGCTTCTGCATTAGCCATTGCTATAGTCTATGGATTACGTCAAAAAATGAAGCGCAACAAAATACAGCACGAAAAGCTAGACAACGATTTAGAATTTAAAGAAAAAGAGCTCACAACACATGCTTTGCATTTAGCACATAAAAATGAAGTATTACTTGATTTAAAATCGCAATTAAAAGAACTTAAATCTGAAGGTGGTAATTCTAGAAGCTATCAAAAAGTCATCAACACAATAAACCTTGACATTAATAATGATAACAATTGGGAACAGTTTAGAACCTATTTCGAAGATGTGCATAAAGATTTTAATTCTAGAGTAATGCGCAATTATCCTGAAGTAAGTAATAACGATTTACGTTTAATGTCGCTTTTAAAAATGAATCTATCGAGTAAAGAGATTGCAAACATTCTCAATATTTCTATAGAAGGCGTAAAAAAAGCACGTTATCGTCTGCGAAAAAAACTCAATTTAACTACAGAAGATTCTTTACAAGAACTAGTTATTGACCTGTAAATCAATATTTTAATGTAATTAGTCCACCTTTTGTCCAATAATATCTAACCGATTGTCCACTAATTGTCCGTAATCTATATTTCTTTTCATCTATCCTTCGATATATGTTTGTACTGTCATTTAAAAATGGCAACCAGTTTTGTGGTGCCTTGCGCTGGATTAGGCTGCAGACGTCCAGTAGTAAGTCGCTACGAAAACTAATTAAGTTAAACCACAAAACACATTAAACAATGTTACTAATACTTATTTATAAGCTATTTACTTGGTTAATAGAAGGCAAACAAAAGCCTGCCTTTTTTTAATTCTTATCATTGAACTCAAACTTATTTAGTACTTTTAAGTATCAAAATGTTTTCACAATAATTTAGATATGGACAAAGCTCTACAAACCATGATTAATAATATGCCAGAGAAAACTGGTAAATCATTAGACCAATGGAAAACAATCTTAAAAACAAAAGCCTTTGCAAAGCATTCTGAAGGAGTTAATTTCTTAAAGAAAGAACATGGAGTAACGCATGGTTTTGCTAATACTATTGTCACCTTATCCAAGGAAGAAAACAATACTCCTGAAGATTTAGTCGTTTCGCAATACAAAGGAAAAGAATCCTTACTTCCTATTTATGAAAAACTGCTTTCTGCAATTAAAGACTTTGGAAGCGATATCACGATTACACCTAAAAAAACAAGTGTAAGTATCATTAGAAAACGACAATTTGTTTTAATAAAACCAGCTACAAAAACACGAATTGACTTAGGTCTAAAACTAAAAGACAAACCAACAACAGACCGACTTAGTAATTCTGGTCCTTTTGGTACAATGTGCACACACAGAGTGCAAATTACATCTGAAGATGAAATTGATAATGAATTGATGAATTGGATACAAGAAGCCTACTCAAAAGCAGAATAGCTTTATTAACAGTATATGATAAAATACTGATTTTAAACCTGTTATAGCCTTGTCTTTAAATTTATAAAAAGCTAACTTCGTTTACCTGTGCTGAACTTGTTTCAGTAACGTTGGCTATAAAACATTGAAACGCTTTTATATCCTGCACACCATTAAATGAATGAAAATCAAATAATTAAGCTTCTTATGTTTTGAGACCTACAGTAAATTCAGTACTAAAAAAAGGATAGAACAAAAAAGACCTTACAGAAATGTAAAGTCTTTTTTGTTTTAATGAGTTAATTAGTAGTCTAAAATCAAAGATTTTAAAACAGTATGTCTATTCCTATCATTATTCTAATGCATTAAAAACCGATTTATGTTAAATTTTCTAGCATCAGGTATTGTATTAGGTGCAGCTTCTCTTTGTGCGGTTGGGTAATTATTATAATAATACCAGCCATCATCACCTTGTATTAATTTATAATTACCTATACCTGCTTCATATGTATAAATCTCCTCTTCTGTCCATCCATCACCACTCTCAGAAATAGATTCTAAAAGTCCTAAACTATTATAGCTGAAAAATTCGCTATCATCAAATTCCCAACTATCATTATCATAGTCATAATCATCAATTTGAATCACTTTGTTTCCAGAATATAGGTATACATCTTTATCATTATTTACCCAAACTCCATTTTCAAAATATAACCCTAATTTCTCAGATAATTTTCCTCCTGAATAAGAAAATGCATGTTTGTAATACATTTCTTCAATATCATCGTTATACTCATATTCAATAACGTCTTGTAAGTTTCCTCCATTATAAGTTAAGACATATTTCTCATCTAATTCGTCATTTCTAAAACTCTCAATTCTAACTAAGTCATCACCATTATAAGTGAAAATAGTTTTATAAACATAATTCATAAAAGTATTGCTGTATTTAGTTTCTACAACTTTCCCATTTACAATTTTTATTCCTTGGGATGATTCAAGATTCTGTTCTACCCAGTTATCTCCATCTTTGTTGTAGCGTCTAGAATATACCCAGTCACCTTCATAGTCGTATACTGTCTTTCTATCTTCCTCCCAAATGCCATTTTCTTTGTCGAGATCAATAACTTCAATTAAACGCTCATCAATATAATTATAAAGCTCTTTGTCTTCATATACATCTGAACCAGAAGTTTCAGTACTAATTATTTCTGTAACTCTATAAGCTACTGTTGTTTGTCCATCTCCATCTCCATCATCATCGCTACTACATCCTGTAAAAGCAAGGGTAAAGCAATAAATAGTTAAAAAAGAAAGAATACCTGTAATAAACTGCTTAGTTTTCATGGTTTTAAAGTTTTACATATTATCAAAGACCCAACATTGAGTAAATTTTTCGCAATTATTAAATATTGAAAATTAAAAAAAATGAAAAAGTTACTAAATGATATATATCATTTTTGAGGATGTATTATAGCATAATTAGAAAAATAATGACAGCACAAAACAGTAAACAATTTATTGCTAGTGCTCCCCTGCTTACGAAAACCCTAACGGATTTTCTATTTGTTTTGTATTTACTAAATTAGGTGCATAAACACGCAACCTATTATACACAAACACGATGATGTACCATTCGCCCACAAACGAACTTCCCATATTAAAAACCTCAATATTAAAACCTGTATTACTTAAAGCGTTCACAAAAATTTTACACTTTTTTTACATTTAATTTTGCTATATAAATAGCTTTCACTAATATATTTGATGGAAATCAATCTCAAAACATATAACAACATGAAAAAGAACATCATTCTTTTAGGTACAGTTTTAGCAATCGCTAGTGTATTAATTATTGGCTTTACAACCGTTAATATCACAGAGACTAACAACTCAAAATCAATAGCTGATAAAACCATCGCTATAGAAAACCAAACTACTGAAGATCCAAATAGAAATGGCATTCCCGTTTTATACTATGGAGTTGACACACGATTTGCAGCTGTAAAAAAATCAGATATAGCTAAGGCTAAAACAATTTATGCCTTTCTTAATGAAGGAGAAAAGGAACAAATAGCACATATTAATTCGGTAAGGATTATCGTTATAGAAAATAACCAACAATCCAACAAACAAGAATACAGTTCTGATGAAAATCTCACCAATGCGCAGCTCCAACTTATAAAATCATTAGACTATTTTAATCATTTTACCATTAGAACAGAGTTTAAAGAAAAGAATAAAGAGACTGGTAAGTTAGATGAGCGTTTTTTCGGCCCTCATATCACTGTTGTTCCAGATACACAAGCGATTTATGTCAATGGTAAAGAAGCGCTCATTAATTATCTAAAGGAACATAGTAAGGATAACATGAACGTAATAAAAGACGAGAAACTCGGAGCCATAAAACTATCTTTTATAATAACAAAAGAAGGAGAAGTCTCAAATGTGAAACATGATGCTATGACAACTGGTTATCCGTCGATTGACGAAAAATTCATGAAACTCATTAAAAACATTCCTGGAAAATGGATACCTGCTGAAAACGCTAATGGAGAAAAAATGGAGCAAGAATTGGTATTTACCTTTGGACCAAGAGATGGGTGTTAATGGTTAAAACAAAATCCTATAAATAAAATAACTCACAACCAAATAGAATGTTAGTAATACTATTCTCATTTGGTTTCTTTTACGGGAGTCATTGTAAGTGGGTTTATTTATAGGACACCCAAAACCTTATTTAAGTCACAAACAATTAAGCTACAACCTCTCCGTAAAGATCAAAATCTTCAGCTTCAATAACTTTTATAGTAGCAAACTCACCCGTTTTTAAATAAGTTTCAGTTGCATCAATGCGAACTTCGTTATCCACGTCTGGCGAATCGTATTCTGTACGCCCTACAAAGTAATTACCTTCTTTTCTGTCAATAACCACTTTAAACTCCTGCCCAATTTTGGCTTGATTCAATTCCCAAGAAATCTGAGATTGAATTTCCATAATCTCATTAGCACGTTGCATCTTCACCTCTTCTGGCACATCGTCTTCTAAATTGTAAGCATGTGTATTTTCTTCGTGTGAATAGGTAAAACATCCTAAGCGCTCAAAACGCATCTCCTTTACCCAATCTCTAAGGGTTTCGAAATCTTCTTGTGTTTCACCTGGATAACCAACAATTAGTGTTGTTCTTATGGTCATTTCTGGCACTTTTGCTCTAAAGTCTTTAAGCAGCTTTGTGGTCTTTTCTTTTGTGGTTCCACGACGCATACTTTTTAGAATAGAATCTGAAATATGCTGTAAAGGAATATCTAAATAATCACAAACTTTAGACTCACGATTCATCACATCTAACACATCCATCGGAAATCCTGTTGGAAATGCATAGTGCAAACGAATCCATTCTATACCTTCAACCTTAACTAAATGTTCTAATAATTCAGCAAGGTTTCGTTTTTTATATAAATCTAAGCCATAATAGGTTAAATCTTGAGCAATAAGAATCAATTCTTTGACGCCGTTGGCAGCTAACTTTTCAGCTTCAATAACAACCTCTTCTATTGGAGTACTTTTATGTTTTCCTCGCATTAAAGGAATTGCACAAAAACTACAAGGTCTATCGCAACCTTCAGCTATTTTTAAGTATGCATAGTTTTTTGGGGTTGTAGTTAAACGTTCACCGATTAACTCATGCTTATAATCTGCTCCTAAAGCTTTTAATAATCCTGGCAACTCTGTGGTTCCAAAATACTGATCTACATTTGGTATTTCTTTCTGCAAATCTGGTTTGTAGCGTTCACTTAAACATCCTGTAACAAACACCTTATCAACTTCTCCATCTTCTTTCTTCTGCATGTACTCCAAAATGGTGTTCACACTTTCCTCCTTGGCATTGTTTATAAAGCCACAAGTGTTAATCACTACAACATTACCTTCTTGCTCGTGCACAACATCTTTTCCACTTGCCTTTAGTTGTCCCATTAACACTTCACTATCGTAAACATTTTTACTACAGCCTAAAGTGATAACGTTGATTCTATTTTTCTTAAGAGTTTTTGTACGCATGGTCTTATAAATCAGTTTGCAAAGATACAACGTAAATTAAACCTTTAGTATATTTATAGGTCTTAAATAAAAATCTAAACCATGAATCGAATAAGCTTAACCTCCACTTTATTAGCTTTGCTACTTATTGTGTCTTGTTCTTCTGATGAAAGTCAACCACAAGAACAAGATCCAATAAATGAAGAGATTTACTTTCCACCTTTAAACTCTGATACTTGGGAAACTAAAACCATTTCAGATTTAAATTGGAACGAAAATCAACTCCAACCACTACTCGATTATTTAGAACTAAAAAACAGCAAAAGTTTTATAATTCTGCATGAAGGTAAAATAGTTGTAGAACACTATTTTGATGGCCATACAAATACCTCTCCTTGGTATTGGGCTAGTGCAGGAAAAACATTAACCACAGCAATTACAGGAATTGCCCAAGAAGAAGGACTAATTGATATAAATGATAAAGTCTCGGATTATATTGGAACTGAATGGACGAGTGCTCCTATAGATAAAGAAAATCTAATTACCTGCAAGAATTTATTATCTATGAGTTCTGGCTTAGACGATAGTTTAGGTGATAATGCTTCGGCTTCTAACCTTCAATATGTCTCTGATGCTGGTGAGCGCTGGGCATATCATAATGTATATGTAAAACTTCAAGATGTGGTTGCAGAAGCAAGTAACCAAAATTGGTCTAATTATTTTAATGCAAAATTGAAAGATAGAATTGGTATGACTGGTGCATGGTTACAAAGTGGTGATTTTAGTGTGTACTGGAGTACAACACGCAGTATGGCACGTTTTGGATTATTAACTTATGCAGATGGAAAATGGAAAACTAGTCAAATTATTCCTGAAACTTTTTTAAATGATGCTGTAAACACGTCTCAAAACTTAAACCAAGCTTATGGTTATTTGTGGTGGTTGAATGGAAAGTCTAATTATAGATTGCCTCAATCTCAAGTACAATTTAATGGTAGTTTAATACCAAATGCGCCTTCAGATATGTATGCCGCATTAGGGAAAAATGACCAAAAAATTTATGTGGTTCCAAGTAAAAAAATAGTCGTTATAAGAATGGGGAATGCAGCTAATAGTGAAGCTTTTGCGTTATCCGATTTCGATAACCAATTGTGGTTACGCATTAATGCATTAATTGAATAAAAGTTGTCACTTCGAGTGATTCAGAAGTATGAGGAATTGTATCGAGAAGCTTTCTTTTACAATTAGTTCTCGATACAATTTTCAATTCAAAAAAATTAAAAACCACTCGAACTGACATACTACTTATTGTACCTTTATAGAATCAATTATAATCCTTAGGCGCAACTCTAGCTTTAGATGCTTGCTCATATACGTAAGCCCATTCTAACAACTGTTTTTCTTGAAGTCGTTTCCCAATAAAGGTTAAGCCTTTAGGTATTCCTTCACCTGTATAACCCATTGGTACTGTTAAAGCAGGATATTCTGCCACTGCAGCAAATGCTGCATGATAATTATTTATGGATAAAAAACCATCTAAATTATTCGCATTCATTGGTAAATCAAAGTATTGTTTTCCATTGGTTTTTAAAGTGTCTTTAATGCGCTCTAAGTAAATAGCATCACCCTTATCATCAGCAATTCCTTTAAATAAATTCTGACCATATGGCATCCTTATTAAAGAATCTTTTAAATTGAAAGCCATCACATCTGAAACCGTTCTTAACTCAATATTATTATTTGCAGAACCCTCCAAATAAGCTGGTAAATCCTTTTTCATATCTAAGTTGAGTAATCGCAAGAAATTAGGTAAACCTAATTCTTCTTCATCAATTTCTATAATTTTTGCTCCTTGTGATTTTAAAACTTTTAGCGCATTAGCATACAGAGTATCTTCTAGTAATCGTTTTGGTGCACCAAAGCGCTTTCCCTTTAAAGTGCCTTCTTTTAAGCTATCGAAGTAAAAGCCAGAGTTCCACATTATCATAAATGACTTGCTATCCAATTTATCCTCACCAAAAATGGCATCTAAAACGATAGCATTATCGAAAACGGTTCTTGTTATTGGACCAGCAGTATCTAGGGTTGAAGAAATAGGAACTATACCACTACGACTTACTAAGCCTATTGTTGGTTTTAGTCCTACTGTAGAATTCTGACTTGCAGGTGATAAAATAGAACCAGCAGTTTCGCTACCAATAGCTGCAGCACAAAAATTAGCAGAAACAGATACTCCACTTCCAGCACTTGAACCACCAGTATCAATGATACGCCTTCCATAAGGATTTAAAGTTTGACCTCCTATTGCCGAATAACCACTAGGACAGTCCCCACAAAAGAAATAAGCCCATTCACTTAAGTTCGCCTTTCCAAGAATTAAAGCATCATTTTCTTTTAAGCCAATGTTCTGTCCAATCCATTTTTTGTATGCGTTACTAATTCTTGATTGTTTGGAAGCATACTTAATTCTTGTTGCATCTGAATTTTCCATTGCTGCATCTATAACAGATAGACTTTGTTTTCTCATTTCAATACGAGAAGGATTTATTACGTTTATATA
>NZ_JADGDZ010000110.1 GCF_016744625.1 Winogradskyella sp. | reverse complement strand
GTATAAAATTATATAAACATTTAATTTTTTATTTACATATTTGCCCAAATTGAAATTAACCCAAATCATAATAATGCCTACCAATTTAAAATTACCTGTAATTAAACGCTCCTATGTGTATTGAATCTTATTAATTAGGATTTTTAGTATGTATGTCTAAATTTTAAGGCGTTTTTATTCTATAATTTTAATTTGGTTAGCAAGTAAATAAACTTAATCCGTTTTAAATGGAACCTAAAATTAGTATCATAGTACCTATCTATAATGTTGAACAGTATTTAAATCAATGTGTAGATAGTCTTCTAAATCAGTCCCATAAAAACCTTGAGATAATTCTTGTAGACGATGAGTCTCCTGATAATTGTGCACAAATCTGTGACGATTATAAATTAAAGGACGACAGAATTGTCGTTATACACCAAAAGAACAAAGGTCTTAGTGGCGCAAGAAATTCAGGTCTAGAAATTGCTACAGGAGACTATGTTGCATTTGTAGATAGTGATGATTGGGTTGGATTAGATACATATAACACATTACTTAATCTTGCTTTAGAAAATGATTTAGATATTATTGAATGTGGTATCAGTGAAACAAGTCTTGTAGAAAATCCAACAGACGATGGTTCAACTACTATAAAAATAGAAAACGTTTCTCAAGCGCTTAAAAGAATTATAAATAATACTCAATTTTCAGCCTGTACAAAATTATTTAAACGATTATTAATTGGGGATTCTCGTTTTAAATTAAATAAAACATCTGAGGATATATATTTTGCTGTTGAAAATATTCCTAAAATAAAGAAAATGGGCTATTACGATGTTCCGTTTTATAGTTACAGGCCAAATCCAACAAGTATTACAAAAAGCCCTTATAGTTTAAAACGCTTGGATGATTCAATTACTGCAGGTTTATATCTTGAAAAAAACTTAAAATCACTTGCTGACAATGACACTGAATTAAAAGAAGTTATAAAACAACATATGCTTTTTAAAGTAGATATGCATTACAAAAGATTAAATTATAATGCACAATTAGATCCAGATTATAAACATAGAAACTACTTAAAAGAACTTCTTGACCATTATTATTATAAAAGCAATCAGCACGACTTTTATTTAAAACTAGCATCTCGTTTATCTACTAAAAGTTTCAACAAACTAATTAGATTAAATGAACTTAAGCATAAGCTTTTAAAGACCAATCAGATTTAATTCACTAATGACCAAAATTTTATAACAACAAACAAAGATGTCTAGAGTTTCAAAGTCATTAAAGAATGCAAAGGTTGGAGCGTTTTTCTTTCTAATTTCAATTTTTGTACAGTTTTTTTCGAGGAAGATATTTCTCGATTTTCTTGGTGATGAATTTATTGGCCTTGCTTCTACTCTTCGAAGTGTTCTAGGTTTTCTAAATTTGGCTGAATTAGGTATTGGTACAGCAATTGGCTATGCATTATACAAACCTATTTTCGACAAAAACCATGGAGAAATAAATAGAGTTATTGCACTTCTTGGCGTTTTATATAAAAGGATAGGGCTTTTTATTTTTGGTGCTGGTGTAATAGTATCCTTATTTTTTCCATTCTTTTTTGATGACATTCCTTTTTCACTTGGTCTTATTTACTTTGTCTTTTTCTCATTCTTAACATCTACGTTGTTAACCTATTTTATTAATTACCACATGACGTTGCTCGAAGCAGATCAAAAAGGCTATGTGGTACAAGTTTATTTTCAATCCTTAAATATTGCTAGACTTCTTTTACAAGCTGCCATAGCGTACTATCTTCAGAATTTCTATATCTGGATAATCATGGAAGTCATATTCGCTGGTTTCTTCAGTATTATTCTTAGATCAAAAATCAAACAACGTTATCCTTGGTTAATTATAAACTCAAAAGAAAAAGCAGAGATTATAAAGAGTTATCCAGATGTCATTAAAAAAACTAAGCAACTCTTTATCCATAAAATGGGTTCTTTTGTAAAAGATGGTACTGATAATATACTTGTCTATGCTCTAGTAAGTTTACAAAGTGTTGCCTTTTTTGGTAACTATCAGCTTATTTTTATGAAGCTTACAGGTCTAATAAAAATCACATTTGCTGGTACTGGAGCTGGTATAGGTAATCTGGTAGCTGAGAATGACAAAAAGAATATAGATAAGGTTTTTTGGGAAATGATGGCCTTGCAGTTTTTTATTGCAGGCTTTTTTAGTCTTGCGATATATTACCTTATAAGTCCATTCATAGTTCTTTGGATTGGCGAAAAATATATACTTGAAGAAGCCATAATCTTATTAATGATTGGTAATTTCTTTATTACCATGGTTCGGTCTCCTGTTCAACATTTTCAAAATGCATATGGACTGTTTTCAGATATTTGGGCACCTGCTGTTGAGATTATCATCAACTTAGTGATATCCTTAATTTTCGGAAAGCTTTGGGGAATTTTTGGTATTATGTTAGGAACTTTTACCAGTCTTTCCTTAATCGTAATGTTATGGAAGCCTTACTTTTTATATTCAAGAGGGTTTAAATCAAGTATATGGGACTATTGGAAAGGATTTATTCCTTTGGTAATAGTATTTCTGATTGCTGCATTTATTATCAATTTTATTTTTAATAATTTTTTGGATCTAACAAGCACAAATTTTTTAGAGTGGTGCATAAATGCTCTGATAATAAGCACTCTGGTTTTAATAATATATGGATCTCTAATGTATATGAGTTCCCAAGGATTTAGAAATTTTTACAATAGAATACAAAAACTGATTTTAGATAAAATTAAAAAGAAGTAAAAACTATATGTCGAAAAAGAAAATAGCTTTTGTAATTGGATCGCTCTCTTCTGGAGGCGCAGAACGTGTTATAACTAATTTAAGCAATAGCCTTATTGAAAGATATGAGATTGTCATTATTACTTTTGCTAAATCTACTCCTTTTTATCCTTTAGATGAACGCATAAAAGTCATTGCATGTAGAGAATCTAATGATCAACCCTCATCAACGTTTCAATCTTTAAAGCTCAACTTTCATTTAACAAAACGCATCTATCAAATATTAAAAAAGGAACAAGTAGATATCGCTATAGGATTTATTACTTCTGCGAATATATTAACAACTATTGCAGCTAAAATCTGTCGTATCCCTTGCATTATAAGTGAACGAAATAATCCGTTGGTTGAGAATGTACCTAAATTTTGGGTCATCCTAAGAAAATACTTCTATCCTATGGCAGACTGTGTAGTTTTGCAAACTCAAGGCGTAAAAAAAATCTATGAGAAGAAGATTAAACCTCATAAGATTACCATTTTACCAAATCCAATTTCATCAGAATTATCAGAATTACGAGATGAGACCATCCCAAAAGAAAAAATAATCTTGACTGTTGGTCGGTTAGACAAAAACAAATGTCAAGAGGATGTCATAAAAGCGTTCAAAGATATTAATGCAGATGGATGGAAAGTCCAAATTATTGGTGATGGTAATAAAAAAGAAGAATTGTTAACTCAAATTGAAGACTATAATTTAACGGATAAGATTGAAATTATTTCAAAAGTGAAGCGCATTGATAAATATTATAACAAAGCGTCTATTTTTGTTTTCACCTCTAAAACTGAAGGATTTCCTAATGTACTTTTAGAGGCTATGGATTATGGCTTACCCTGTATTTCTACAGATTGCAATTTTGGCCCTTCAGATTTAATAGAAGATGGAACAAATGGCTTCTTAGTCCCTATTAACGATGATGTGATGCTAAAAGATAAGTTGACCCTTCTTTTAAATGATGAATCACTTAGATCTCAATTTTCTATAAAATCTAGGGAAACCACAGAGGCATATCTGAGTGATACTGTTGTAGAAAAATGGGAAAATTTGATTTTAAATTTTATTTAATGCTGATATGAACCATGAAAATTAATATTATTTACCTTTAGCAAATGAAAATTTTAAAATATATAATATTAGCACTTGTTATACTTAATCTTCCTTCAAAGGCTCTTTTTACTGTAGGAGCAACGATTGGAAGTTTACTGAGTTATACTACAATGCTACTACTAATAGTTTATTATTTCTTATCTAAAAAAACAAGTCCAAATTGGAGACTTATAATCATAGCATTAGCCTATTTTGTCATTAGCGCTTTTCAGTTTTCTGGACCAAGTATGATATTCATATTAGAAGCTGTAAAGTATTTTATATTTCTAGTTTGCGGCTATGAATTGTGTAAAACAGTAAATAATGCAGAAATGTTTTATTTTATTTTAATTGGCTCACTTTCAATTGGTTATGACGCTCTATTTGTACCTACTAAATTTGGAAGATATTCTGGTGTTTATCTCAATCCTAATGTTGCTGGGTTTATGTGTATTTATGGTTATTCATTAGTGTATAGCCTCAAGAACACAAGTATAAAGTTACTTGGGCAGTTTGTATTTACACTAATGGGCTTATTAACATTCTCTAGAACATTTATTGTTATATGGGTTTTTCTGAATATTATTTCCTTAAGAATTAGCATAAAAAATATTAGAATTTTAGGACTCGTGATTCTAATTTTTAGTACGCTTGTTGTAATTGACGAGGTTGTTGGATTAGAAAACCCTCGTTTTGAGCAATTAAAGAGGATAGCTAATAATGAAGAAGTAACTGTAGAGGAGGTAAATACAGATAATAGAGCAGATACATGGGCACACTTTTATGATGATATATTAGCTGCACCCATTTTTGGTAG
Source organism: Winogradskyella sp. (assembly GCF_016744625.1). Lineage (GTDB taxonomy): Bacteria > Bacteroidota > Bacteroidia > Flavobacteriales > Flavobacteriaceae > Winogradskyella. The sequence goes on along the minus strand of NZ_JADGDZ010000110.1, from coordinate 5,206 downwards.
CGGCTATGGAACATTTTCTGGTAAGCTAGGCTCTTTGGGTGCGCACAACACCTATTTAATGATTATTGGTGAAGCTGGTATTATTGCTTTAACCATATTCTTAGCTTACATTGGCTATCTATTTTATTGGAGTATTTACTTTTTTAAACAACGACCCAATTTAATTATGCAGACTATTGCTTTAGCCATGTTTTTATTAGCTAATCACAATTTTTTTATTTTTTATTTTGTAACCTTTACAGCAATGTGGATTCAGTATCAAATATATGCGCTGAAGAATAATCCAGATGTTGATGAAAAACAGCTCGAATATGATAACATCTAAGGCAGATTATGTTGATTATCTAAATAAGGATAAAATTGCTCTAGGCTTAACATCAAATAGTCAACAGAGTAAAATTATTAATATAATTTCTCCAAACCCAATTTGGAAATTTCAAAAAGCGTTACGAAAACTAGAGTACTATACCAATTGTAAAAATAATGGGCTTAATAAATTCTATTTCTTTTACCTAAAATATAAATTCAAGAAAATATCAATGAAACTGGGTTTTTCTATACCTCCTAACGTATTTGGACCAGGTTTGTCAATTGTACATTATGGCACCATTGTTATCAACAGTAATGCAAAAGTAGGCAGCAATTGTAGGATGCATGCTTGTGTTAATATAGGCGCATCTGGAGGGACAAAAGAAGCACCTCAATTAGGTGACAATATATATATTGCTCCTGGAGCTAAAATTTATGGAAATATTAAAATTTCCAATAATACTGCAATTGGTGCTAATGCAGTAGTGCATAAAACATTTGAAGAAGAGGGCATTCTTTTGGCTGGAAATCCGGCAAAAAAAATAAAGGAAATTGATATTAAAAGAATTATAAAGCACATTTAAGTCAATAACCTAATATTAAGTGCTTTACTTTTTAAATTTAAAACTTCTATCTATATGATAATCAGTAACATTTTATGGTTAAAAATGACTTTAGTGTTAATTAAAGTTATTATTATACCATTCAAAGAATAATTTTGATTTATAAGATAAGATAGAACATATTTACGGTTTGAAATCATGCCAAATCGTGAGGACGACCCAAATTTAACCATATATGCTGTTTAATTCGTTAGAATTTTTCGTATTTCTACCTATAGTTTTTGCTTTATACTGGCTTATTGGTGGCAAACGTATAAAAAGCCAAAACCTATTAGTTGCTCTAGCAAGTTATGTCTTCTATGGCTGGTGGGATTGGAGATTTCTATCTCTAATATTGTTTAGTTCATTAGTGGACTACTCTATTGGTCTTTCTTTAGGTAAAATCAATAAACCTTCCAAAAGAAAATTATTACTTTGGATTAGTATTTGTGTAAACCTAGGCTTTCTAGGATTCTTTAAATATTATAATTTCTTTATTGATAGTTTAATCAACTCCTTTACTTTTTTCGGTAAAGAACTCAGTATAAATACACTCAACATTATATTGCCGGTTGGTATAAGTTTTTATACGTTTCAGACGCTGAGTTATACTATAGATGTTTACAACAAGAAATTAGAGCCAACTAAAGAATTTGTTGGATTTATGGCTTTTGTTAGTTTTTTCCCTCAGCTAGTTGCTGGTCCTATAGAAAGAGCTACAAATCTATTGCCTCAATTCTATAAAGAGCGCTCTTTTAACTATGCCAATGCTGTTGATGGTTTACGTCAAGTACTTTGGGGATTATTCAAAAAAATTGTCATTGCAGATAATTGTGCGAAGTACGCCAATATTATTTTTAATAATCATGACGATTATTCAGGAAGTACATTATTACTAGGTGCATTTTTCTTTGCATTTCAAATTTATGGTGATTTCTCTGGGTATTCAGATATTGCTATTGGTATTTCGAGATTATTTGGTTTTAATTTAAAACGAAACTTCGCTTTTCCTTACTTTTCTCGTGATATCGCTGAATTCTGGAGAAGATGGCACATTTCATTATCTACATGGTTTAGAGATTACTTATATATTCCTTTAGGAGGAAGTAAAGGTGGTACCAAAATGAAAATTAGAAACACGTTTATAATTTTTATTGTCAGTGGTTTTTGGCATGGTGCAAATTGGACATTTATTGTTTGGGGAGCATTGAATGCGATATATTTTTTACCATTATTGCTTTTAAACAAAAATAGAGTCAATACAGATATAGTAGCACAAGGTAAATACCTCCCGAGTCTAAAAGAGCTAGGTCAAATAGCTTTTACATTTTTCATTACACTTATTGCTTGGGTGTTTTTTAGAGCTGATAGTGTTGCTCATGCAGCTTCCTATCTAGAAAACATGTTCACATTATCCTTGTTTAACAAGTTTGAAGTATTCCCAACTACTATTTTGCTTTTAACACTATTCTTCATAATTGTTGAATGGTTAGGAAGAGCAGGAGAATATGCAATAGAGAGAATCGACTTTATGAAAAAACCTTTAAGGTGGTCATTCTATGTTATTCTTATAATATTAATGTTCAGCTTTACTGGAGAACAACAAGAATTTATATATTTCCAATTCTAGTATGATAAAGTTTCTTAAAAATATAGTCGTATTCCTTCTTATTACTGTAATAATAGGAGAAATTGTTGTTAGAGTAACTCATGCTGTTACGGATATACCTCAAAGAACTATTGATGATTCTGGAATTCAAAAATACTTCCCTAATCAAGATGGTTATTGGAAAGGTGGTGACCATCAATGGGTAGTTAATGAATTAGGATGGCCTGGGGAATTGCCAGATAGTAATGATAATTTGATTAATATCATCGGTGATTCATATATCGAAAACTTTATGAATCCTAATGAATGCCATCAATCGACTTTTCTAAAAGAAAACATGAAAGATTATAACTTCATGGAGGCTGCACGCTCTGGAGTTTCGCTTATTGAAGCTATGGAAATTAGTAAGCAAACTGATACTTTAAACCCTAAGCATACTCTGATTTATGTAAATAATAATGACTTTTTAGAAAGTATCGTTGAGGTAAAATCATTAAGCGATATTACACAAGTGAATCTAACAAATAATGAAATTGTTTTCGGTAAAATGAAAGCTCCTGGTGCTAAAAAAGTTCTATATACATGGAAACTACTCTACTACTTTTATAATAGATTTCCAATTGGTGGAAATAAAAAAAAGAAAAAGAAAGATGCACTCGAAACAACATCAAAAAAAGATGCTGAGCGTAAAACTGAACATGATGATAACATACTTAAACTAATCAATTATATAAAAGCTAACTATACGATTAGTAATAAAACTTTAGTGTTTCATCCCAATTCAGATCATATGATTATTGATATGTGTTTAAATTCTGGATTCAATGTTATTGTATTAGATTCAAGTAATGATAGTAAAGACTGGACCTTTGGTTATGATACACATTGGACATGCTATGGACATGAAAAAGTTGCAGAACAGGTCTCTAAAAATTTGCTTTCAAATAAATCTATATCACTAAGTAATTAGGCTATAAAAATGAACAACAAACCAAAAATAAAAATAATATTTCTACTACCTTCATTAGTTGCAGGTGGTGCTGAACGTGTTATTTCTTTTGTAGCTCAAAGTATAGATAAGGAGAAATTTGATCCTATTCTATTAGTTGCTGGTTTTGAAAAAGACTCCGCTTATGATGTGAGTAACGTCAACGTTATTTATTTAGATAAGCCTAGAATACTTACTGCGCTTCCTTCAATTATTTTGAAACTTATAAAGCTTAAACCTTCAATCGTTGTTAGCTCTATTTCTCATGTAAATACGGCAATGTCAATGATATCTCCACTTTTCAGAAAAACGAAATTTATAGGACGAGAGGCAACTGTTTTAAGTAAGCGTAAAAATGAAAAGAAGTCTAGAAAATGGTCACCAGCTTATTTATTGCCAAATGGTTTTAAAAATTTAGATATGCTTATTTGCCAATCACAAGATATGGCAGAAGATATGATCTCTAACTTTGAAGTTCCAAAACATAAGGTATGTGTTATTAATAACCCTATTTCTAACTTGCCTCCTGTAAAACAAAAGGCATTGCAATCTGATGTTAAAAAATTTATTACTGTTGGCAGACTAACAGAAGTAAAAGGTCATGCTAGAATTTTAGAAATGCTTTCTAAATTAAAAGTTCCTTTTAAATATACCTTAGTTGGTGATGGTGGGTTAAAGGACGAGATTTTTGAAAAAGCTAAAGCATTGGCTATAGACAATCATATTACTCATGTACCTTTTACGAATAAAGTAAATGATTACATTGCCGAAAACGATATGTTTTTACAAGGCTCTTATGTTGAAGGATTTCCAAATGCACTTTTAGAAAGCTGTGTAGTTGGCACACCAGTAATAGCATTTAATGTACCTGGTGGAACAAAAGAAATAGTAGACAATGGTATTAATGGTTTTTTGGTAGATGATGAAGAAACATATTTAAAAAGACTGAATGAAAATAGAGAATGGAATCCAAAGGAAGTGAGTGATTCTGTGTATCAGAAATTTAATAAAGAACGCATACTAGAACAGTATGAAACCTTATTTTTTGATATTTTAAAATAAAAAGCTGAAGTGAATAACACAAAACAAAACATAAGCATACTTAGTATAACCTTAGGAAGTGGTGGTGCTGAAAAAGTCATAAGCCTTTTATTGAAGCGTTTACAAGACGATTACAATGTCACTTTAGTGCTTTTCTATAATGCTATTCATTTCCCTATACCTAAGGAAGTTAATGTTGTCTTTCTTTCAGATAAAAGACCTGACAGACCATTTTACTTAAAAGCCATTGACACAGTAAAATTCATTCTTAAATATAAGCGTTTTGTAAAAAGAGAAAACATTAGTATCTCTATTTCATTCTTAGCGTTTCCAAACCTAATAAATGGTATAATTTCAACTTTAAATAAATCGGTAAAAACTATAATTAGCGAGCGCGGATTTCCTTCCGGTAATGTTTCAAGCAAGTTGTCACTCTATATTTCAAAATTATTTTACCCTCTTTTTTACAATAGATGCGATAAATTGTTTTCGAATTCAGTACACATCAATAAAGATCTAAAAGATAATTTTGGAATTAAGATTCCTATGGAAGTTATTTACAATCCCATTGAATTACCAGAGCCGGATGAAGATCAGCGGCAACGGAGTTATCAATTAAGCCAAGAAATTATGCAGGCATGTAACGATGCGGGTGGT
>NZ_JADGDZ010000109.1 GCF_016744625.1 Winogradskyella sp. | reverse complement strand
TACATAATTGTCAATAAAAATCTTCTATTTTTGCGTATATAATAAAGATTATTCAATTATGGCAAAATTCAAATTAGACGAAGTAGATCACCAAATCCTAGATATGCTTATCGATAATACGCGTATTCCTTTTACAGATATTGCAAAAAAATTATTGATTTCTGCAGGTACTGTTCATGTACGTGTTAAGAAAATGGAAGAAGCTGGGATTATTAGAGGATCTTCATTAACCTTGGATTACAAAAAATTAGGATATTCGTTTATAGCTTATGTTGGTGTTTTTCTTCAGAATACATCACAAACTAAATTTGTTTTAGAGCGTATTAATAATATTCCTTATGTAACAGTTGCTCATATTACTACAGGTAAGTTTAATATCTTTTGTAAGATTAGGGCTAAAGATACGATGCATGCAAAAGAAATTATTTTTATGCTAGATGATATAGAAGGTGTGTATAGAACAGAGACTATGATTTCTTTAGAAGAGAGTATTAATGATAAAAAACGTTTAATGCATACTATTTTTAACGAACTATAAATTTTGTCAGTTTATAAAATTTAAAAACCCATAGATATTCTAAGGGTTTTTTGTTTAATTTAGATTATGATTACAAATAGCCTAAACCAAAGCGAATACAATTCGTATTATAAAAATTATATAAACAATGCTTCAGATGATGTCATTGTAAAAGGATTAAAAAAAAATTTAGATGCTGTAGTATCATTTTATTCAAGTATACCTCAAGAGAAACACGATTATGCTTATGCCGAAGGAAAATGGACTGTAAAAGATATTTTACTTCACATTATTGATACTGAGCGTGTTTTTGTTTATAGAACAATGCGAATTGCTAGGCAAGACAAAACACCTTTAGCAGGTTTTGAACAAGATGATTACGTAATCAATGGTAATACTAAAGCTAGAAGTTTAGACAGCTTGATTGAAGAATACAAAGCTGTTAGGTATGCAACTATTGTGCTTTATAATAGTTTTGATTCTAACACATTAAAACAAATAGGTGAGGCGAGTGGTTCCCCAATTTCAGTAAGAGCATTAGGTTATATTATTACAGGCCATGAAAACCATCATAACCAAGTGATAAAAGAGCGTTATCTCTAAGCAGAATAGTGATCGAAAGCTTCTAGAATAAGCTCATTACTTACAACACAATCTATTCTTGGAGTTCCGATAGCTTCTAGAAGTACAAATTTAACAACACCATGACTATTCTTTTTATCGTGTTTTAATAATTCTATTATAATTTTTTGTTCAGCTTTACTAATCGAAACTTTAGAGAAGGTTTTTAATATGCCTTCAGTTATATTTTCGAAATCATTAGAACTTAAGCCACAGATTTTTGTAGATAAATAGGATTCTAAAAGCATTCCTATGGCAATAGCCTCACCATGAAGTAAAGGTGTTTTATCAGCATGTTCTAAGAAGTAGCTTTCTATAGCATGTCCTAGTGTATGTCCGAAATTAAGAATCTTTCTTAAGCCTAACTCTCTTGGGTCTTCAGTAACCACTTTATTTTTTATAACAACAGAATCATATATTAAACGATCTAAATCCGAAATATCCAAATTTTCGAGATGTGTAAGTGTATGCCAATACGTTTTATCATATATTAAACCATGCTTTAGCATTTCTGCAAAGCCAGAAACCATTTCATTTTGAGGTAAGGTTCCTAAAAAAGAAGTGTCAACACCAACCATTACACCTTCATTAATAACACCAACTTGGTTTTTTAAGGCTCCTAAATCTACACCAGTTTTTCCGCCAACTGAAGCATCTACCATAGCTAACAACGTTGTTGGGATATTAATATATTTAATTCCTCGCATGTATGTACTAGCCACAAAGCCACCTAAATCAGTAACAACACCACCACCAAGGTTTATCAATAAACTTTTGCGATCTGCATTGTACTCTGATAAGGCTTCCCAAACACCCATACAAATATCTATAGTTTTATGGTCTTCGCCATTTGGCATTTCCATAACTTCAACAATGATCTCTCTAGATTCTATACGTTCTAAAAATTGAGGTAAGCAATCATCATGAGTATTTGTATCTACTAGGATAAAGATCTTAGAAGGATTTTTAGTTTTTATATAATTGTTTAATTCTGAATAGACTTCAGAATTGAAATAAACAACGGAATTTTTAGTCGAAATTGAGTCCATCTTAGAATTATCTAATTTGATGGCGTGAAAATACTTCCTTTTTTTAAAAAAAAGTAAACGACTTCTAAATATATTTGTGTTTATATTCTTTAAACCTATGATAGATCACTCACTTTTTGAAAATACAGGCACTGCTTTTACACTAAAATCAGATTCTGAATTAGAACGTGCTTACTTTTTGTTTAAAATGATTTCATCTCAGCCTTTGGTTCGTATTGGTACTGCTGCGACAAATTTTGCACTCAAAGCTAATTTACCTGTAGAAGGACTTATTCGTTCTACAGTTTTTGATCATTTCTGTGGAGGAGTTAGTGAAGACGATTGTTTATCTGTAATTGATAATTTGTTTACAGAAAAAGTGAGTTCGGTTTTAGATTATTCTGTTGAAGGAAAAGAAACAAAAGATCAGTTTGATAATGCCTTAAAAAAAATATTAAAAATCATTCGCTTCTGCGACGAGAAAGAGGCAATGCCAATTGTGGTTTTTAAACCTACAGGATTTGGGAGATTTCATTTATATCAAAAAAAGACAGAAGGAGTCGATTTCACAAAAGAAGAACAAGAAGAGTGGGATAGAATAGTTGAAAGATTTGATGCTGTTTGTAAGTTAGCTAAAGAAAAAGATGTGGAGGTATTAATCGATGGAGAGGAAAGTTGGATGCAAGATGCTGCGGACGACTTAGTAGAAGATATGATGAGAATCTATAATACAGATAAGCCAATTGTCTATAATACACTACAAGCCTATCGATGGGATCGCTTAGACTACTTAAAAGAGTTGCATGAACGTGCTAAGCAAGATGGTTTTAAAATAGGAATGAAGATAGTGCGTGGAGCTTATATGGAAAAAGAACGCAAAAGAGCGGAAGAGAAAGGGTATAAGTCGCCAATTTGTGACACTAAAAAAATTACAGATGATAACTTTAATTCCACTTTGAGCTACATATTAGAAAACCTAAAGGATATTTCGATTTTTATAGGAACACATAATGAGGCGAGTTGTTATTTAGCTTTAGAGTTAATGGAAAAATATAATATTACTAAACAAGACAATAATGTGTGGTTTGGTCAATTATATGGTATGAGCGATCATATTAGTTTTAATTTGGCTGCAGCAGGTTATAATGTTGCTAAGTATATTCCTTTTGGACCAGTAAAAGATGTGATGCCTTATTTGATTAGAAGAGCAGAAGAGAATACCTCAGTTGCTGGTCAAACCAACAGAGAGTTATCTTTATTAAAGACTGAGAAAAAGCGACGTAAATTATAAATGCCTTATCATTTGACAAGGCATTTATTGAAAATTTATGTTTGATAGTAGGTTATTCCTTTTATGAGAAGAAATTATACCATTTCTTTTTGTTATTTGGGTTGTTTCCATAGCCGTAACCATAGCCATAACCTTTCTTTCCTGTTCTTACACTGTTAAGTAACATTGTCATGTTTGGTAAACGCTTTTCATCATAAAGTGTTTGTGCCACATGTGTAAGCTGTCTTTTGTCAACACCATCTGCACTCACAACATATACAAACATATCTGCAAATTTTGAAATCAGCAATGTGTCACTTACTAAACCAACAGCAGAGGTATCTGCAACAATGTAGTCATATTTGTTTTCAAAATAATTAAAGAGTTCTTCAACTCTATCACTCATTAGTAATTCTGACGGATTTGGTGGAATAGTTCCAGAAGGAATAATATCTAAAAAGGTGTTTTCAGGATGCTTAACTACAACATCTTGAGGTTTAATAGATTTATCAGCGATATAATCTGAAAGACCTTTTTCTGGCTTTTCCTTGATTCCTAAATAGTCTAATATTTTTGGTACTCTAATATCCATTTCTATTAATAGTACAGCCTTTTCTGAAAAAGAGATAGAAGATGCTAAATTAGTACTAGTGTGAGATTTTCCTTCTTGTGCCTTTGTAGAAGTGACGAATAACTTTTTAGATCTACCTTTTACATCTTTAAGCATAAAATCGATATTTGATCTCACAATTCTAAATGCTTCAGCTTTTGGCGAATAATCCACCTTATTTATAAGTCTTGTCTTTTTAGAAGATTTAGGAATATCTCCTAAGTAAGGAATATTAAGGATTTTAACAAGATCATCTCTTCCATAAATTTTGGTGTCTAATAAGTCTATTAAATAAATAAACCCAATAGGAAGTAAAAGGCCAACGATAAATGATGCCAAATAAGTAATCGTTTTATTTGGTGCAACAGGACGATAAGACGAGTAAGCATTATCTATTATTTTCGCGTTTGGTGAATACATACCAAGGCTTATTGCAGATTCTTCTCTTTTTTGCAATAGATATAAATAAAGAGATTCCTTAATATCTTGTTGCCTCTTAATATCTCTAAACTGTCTTGCTTTTGTTGGTGCTTGATAGAGTTGTCCACGTATTCTGGCATTTTCTCTATTTAAATTATTAAGCGTAAGTTGAGATGTTTCCTTAATACTAATCAAAGAGCTTTGAAGGTTTTGTTTAACCGTAGCTATTTGATTATTTAATTGAATAACGACAGGGTTTTTTTCAGTAGAGTTTCTTAAAATTCTATCACGCTGCGCTACTAATTCGTTGTGTGTTTTAATGACCTGTGATGTATTAGAATCACCTATACCAATATCTGCAGGTAACATGTCACTCGTTCTATCTTCACTGTTTAACTCATCTTGTAAAAAAGAAGCTAATTGTATATTATTTGAAGTAGTTGAGATTTGAGTTTGTAACTGCTGTCCACTTTGTAAATTAATATTGTCTTGAGAGCTTAAAGCGGTAAGGTTATTCTTTTTTTGTAATTGCTCAGCTGTATAATCTACTTCCTCTAACTCTATAGAGACTTTTTTAAGTCTATTATTAATAAAGTCTGAAGTCACCTTAATAACCTCTTCTTTATCTGAGAGCACATCTTTATTATACTCAACAATAAGCTGATCTAAGTAATCTACAGCTTTTTGTGCCACAGTTTCTTTAAGCTCTAATTTAATAACACTAGACCCTTTTTCTGTAGAAATTTTTACTTTAGTCTGGTATTCATTTACAAGACTTGTAACAGGTCTGATTTTTATTTTGTAGTTACTGCCAATATTAGGAGCATTAGAACCAACATTAGGTACAAGTACAAACCCACCATAATTAGTGTCGATTTTATCACCAAATGCATATACTTTACCTTCACGATCATCTCTGTCTAATAAAGATTTACCGTCGTCCTTAAACATAATAAATTCTGTAGAAGACTTTATTTTAAGATATAGATTTTTGCTTAGGGTATTAATTACAGAATCACTTTCAAAAAAGCTAACTTTAATAGGGGGATTGGTGTACAACTCTTTTTCTTTTATTTTACCTTCAGCAAAACAACGAATATTAAGATCTAAAGTTTTAATAATATTTTCAGCTATAGTACGAGACTGAATAACTTTAATCTCATCCTTAATCTTATCAGTTCCTTGGGAGAATAAACCATCAGTGCCAATATCTTCTATGCCAGGCAGTTTAGTTGCCTGTTTCTCATCTCTGATTTTAATCGTAGCATTAGCCTTATACTCATAAGTTGTATAGCGCAAATACGTATATCCGAGAAGGACAGCAACAATAATTGAAAGAATAATCCATTTCCAATATGAAAGAAATAATTCTACTTTTTGTTTTATGTCAACAGTGACAGAATTGGGTTTAGATTCCATAAAGAATATAAATGAATACTATTATTTTACTAAGAATACTGCTATAACAGTGGTTAATGTACCAATTGCAGATATTAGTACACTATTGTTTTGGTTGTACGTAGATGAACGTATTCTTGCATTATTTGGTTCTACATAAATAACATCGTTTTGTTGCAAATAATACACTGGTGAATTAACAGTGTTTATTGAAGTTAAATCGATATTTGCAAATTTCTTTTTACCATCAACTTCTCTGATAATAAGAATGTTTTTACGTTTTCCAAAAATGGTTAAATCATTTGCAAGACCAATGGCTTCTAAAACTGTTATTCTTTCATCTTGGATATTAAATGTACCTGGATTAGATACTTCACCAATAATCGTTATAGAAAAATTAGATAATCTCACATTAACGATAGGGTCTTTTGCATATTCACTAATACGTTCTGTAAGATAAGAAGTGAGTTCAGTTCTTGTTAGACCAGCTACTTTTAGCCTTCCTAGGACTGGGAATTCTATATTACCGTTATAATCTACTAAGTAAGTTTGAAGCTGTAAATTACCTTGAACACCTGTTACGTTATTGCTGTTATTTGAACCTACAGTTAGGTTAAACGGAGCAACAGTTTCTTGAAGAAACGCAGAAACATTTATTGTTAAAATATCATCTGGCTTGTAAATTATTTGTTTTGGCTCAGACATTAAAACACCTTCTTCTAGTGGTTCGTCTTGAAAATAGACAATATTTTTACGCGATGCACAAGATGTAAGCATAGCAATCACTAATGCTGATACTAATAGAATACGAGTTTTCATTTTTTAGTTGTTTATTATTAGGTTTAGTTAATAAAATTTGGTTTATTTCTTAGTGTCTAATACTTCGTAAGTAGAATTATTAGAAATATATTCTGGTATTAAATGCTTTATAGATGATACAATTTCTAGAGGTTGTGTTAATGAATTTATATCAGTTAATTTATTAATCTGTTTTTCAACATTAAAGATATCTACATGTCTAGATTTTGCAATCATAATTTTTTCGTGATAGGTTTTCTTTGTGTTTTCACCATCAGCTAAAAGTTCTTCATAAATTTTCTCACCAGGTCTTAAGCCGGTAATTTTAATATCTATGTCTTCAGGATATCGTAAACCTGAAAGAATAATCATATTGGTAGCAAGGTTAAATATCTTAATTGGTTCTCCCATATCGAATACAAATATTTCCCCACCATTACCCATAGCTGCTGCTTCTAAAACGAGCTGACACGCTTCTGGTATGGTCATAAAATAACGTGTAATTTCCTTGTGCGTAACGGTTAAAGGACCACCTTTTTCAATTTGTTTTTTAAACAATGGGATTACAGAGCCATTAGACCCTAAAACATTTCCGAATCTTGTGGTAATAAACTTAGTGTGACCTTTGCCTTTAAGGCAAGTTACATAAAGTTCTGCAATTCTTTTAGTTGCGCCCATTACATTCGTTGGGTTTACCGCTTTATCTGTAGAAATTAACACAAACTTATCTACGCTATGTTTTACAGCAATATCAGCTACATTTTTGGTACCACCAATGTTTACACTTACCGCTTCAAATGGATTATTTTCCATTAATGGGACATGCTTATAGGCAGCTGCGTGAAAAACAATTTTTGGTTTATATTGATTAAATATTTGATCAATTCTTGTTCTATTACGAACATCTGCCACAATAGCATCAACATTTTCTAGACCTAATTGCCTAAATTCTTGTTGTATATCGTAAAGTGCAGATTCTGCATTATCAACTAGAATTAGTTTTTTGTAATTGTATAAGCTAATTTTTCGGCAGATTTCACTACCGATTGAGCCAGCAGCACCAGTAATTAAAATAACTTTATTGTCGTACTGATCTTCTAAATCTGGATTCTTAATACTAATTGGATCTCTACCCAATAAGTCCTCAATTTTAACCTCTTTTATTTGACCAACACTTAAATCTCCATCTATCCAATTCTGAACTGGTGGTACAATTTTAACTTTAAGACCGAGCGAAAAGAGGTTCCCAGTAATTTGTAATAATCGCGTTGGTTCAATATTCTGAATCGAAATTATAACATCTTCAATATTATTCTTTTCTATAAAATTTTCATCAATAGAGTCGATATTATATACTCTAAGTAGATTTATTTTTTTACCAATCTTTCGTTCATCATCATCAACAAAACCTACAACTTCAAGACCGCTCTTAGTATCATTATTTATTGCATCGTAAGTAAGCATTCCGGAATTACCAGCTCCAAAAATTAGAACATTTGATATGGAATTAAAATCTTGAGTTATGTAATTGTAAACAGACTTAATAAAGAGTTTGGCTCCAATTAAAAATAAAATATTTAATAATAAGTGGATGTATATAATAGAACCAGATATATTGAATATTGTATCTTCGTGTATTACTTTTCTACTTGCGAAAGTGCAGCAAATGAGTAAGGTGGCTAAGATGTTAGCACCAATAACAATGTTAACAATATCTTTAAACCCGGTAAACCTTACTACGCCTTTATAAGAACCCACTGCTATTAGACTAATTGCAGCAGCTACCATTACGTAAGGGACTTGTCTTAATAAGATAGAAAAATCAAAATCTATTTTAAAATTATATCTTATTAAGTATGCTAAGAAAAATGTAGCTACTATAATAGATATATCAAATAGTAATACTAGCCATTTTGAGGCGTATTTCTTAGATATTTTATGTAGAAATTTTACTAACATGATGCAAAATACGTATTTATAGCAGAAACTACTCTATCTAATTCTATATCAGATAAATTAGATCCACTAGGTAGGCATAAACCATTTTCAAATAATTCGTCAGAAACGCCATTAAGATAACTAGGTGAATCCTTGAAAATTGGTTGCTGATGCATTGGTTTCCATAAAGGTCTAGATTCAATATTCTCTTTATCTAAAGCCAGTCTTAAGCCTTCTCTAGTTGGATAGGAATCTAATTGTATGCAAGATAACCAACGATTAGAAAAATAACCTTCTGGCTCTGGTAGAAACGTAATTTTATCAATATGCTTAAAAGCATTTATATAAAACTCGTGATTAGAACGACGTTTGGAAACATGACTATCTAAAATGGTCATTTGTCCACGACCTATACCAGCCACAATGTTAGACATTCTATAATTGTAACCAATGTGTGAGTGTAAATAATGAGGTGCATTATCTCTAGCTTGCGTAGCTAAGAAAATAGCTTTTTCTTTTTGTTCTGAAGTTCTGGTAACAATTGCACCACCTCCAGAGGTTGTTATTATTTTATTACCATTAAATGATAGTATTGATAAGTCACCAAAGGTTCCGCAATTCTGACCTTTATAATGACTACCTAATGATTCTGCACTATCTTCAACTATTGGTATGTTATAGGCTTTTGCAATTTTATTAATCTCATCAACCTTATATGGCATTCCATATAAATGTACAGGAATAATTGCTTTAGGTTTCTTGCCTTTAGCAATTCTATCTTTAATAGCAATTTCTAACTGCTCAGGGCACATGTTCCATGTATCTCTTTCACTATCAACAAAGATTGGAGTAGCGCCTTGATAAACTATAGGATTAGCTGATGCTGAAAACGTTTTGCTTTGGCAAATGACTTCATCACCGGCGGAAACTCCAAGAATTATAAGACTTAAATGCAAAGCTGATGTGCCAGATGCTAAAGCACCAACATGCCGATCTTCATTAAGGTAAGATTGTAAATCACTTTCAAAGCCGTTAACATTTGGCCCTAATGGAGCAACCCAATTAGAATCAAAGGCTTCTTTAATGTAAGTTTGTTCGGCACCACTCATATGAGGCGATGACAACCATATTTTAGGTTTCATAGGCAAAAATTGTTAAGTAATATTATATTACTATCTCAATTTCATGTCTTAGAGGGATTTGGGACACAATTTAATTATGGGATAAATATGCGTTAATAATGTGAGACCTCCCAAATAAAGACGATAAAAAGCAGATATTTACGTTGTTGACTAATAGATAGATAATGAATAAATTAATTGAAGAATAGTTTTGTTTTAAGTAGAAAATGCCTACAAATAAACAGATACATAGTGCTATGT
>NZ_JADGDZ010000108.1 GCF_016744625.1 Winogradskyella sp. | reverse complement strand
AAACTCTATATAAGGCATTACTAAAGCATATATAACACCTACTACAAAAGCAATTGCGTAAGATTGTGCTCTTAAACTAATCGTCATCTCATCCTCTATTTTATCTTTAGATAATGACATAATTAGCATACCAACTAAAACTGTTTTTTGTAATAATAGCTTTAACCACTCTGTATCTCCTTCCATAGCAAAAGCTCTAACAAACATCATCATAATAGATAATAATGCTATAGCAATACCAATAGTCATAAAGCGATGTGGTAATCTAAATTTGATGAACTTCTGAAACCGCTTGCGCTCACAATTCATTATTTCTTCTTTATTCATAATTGACAAATATATTTTATATTAAGTAAAATTATTTTTACTATATGACAAATATACTTTACATTTTTTAATTATACAAATAATTTAAAAAATTCAATTAATGTTAGATAAAAGGTTTTTGTAATTCTTAAACAGAAAATTCTAAAGTTAATTAATTGTGCTATATTTTTTCTTAAATCCTAATGGAGTTAGCCCAATCTTTTGTTTAAATAATTTAGAGAAATAAGCATAGTCATCATAACCTAATAATTCTGCTGTAATAGATAAAGGGTTTTTAGAATGTACTATATATCGCTTTGCTTCTAAAAGTATGCGTTCGGTAATAAGCTCTGTGGTGGTTTTATTTATGGTAGATTTAGTTATTCTATTTAAATGTTTTGTAGTTATACTTAGCTTATCTGCATAAAACTTTGCTGATTTCTCACATTTATAAAATTGCTCAATCGCTTTTTCTAAATTATTTAATGCTAGAAGATAAGATGACGAAACGACTTCATCATTTGGCATAGTAGCATAAATACGTGATAAATCAATATATATGAGATTTATAAGGGTTACTAACTTTTGCTTTTTATATGGTGAATTTTGGTAATATTCTATATTTATTTCTTTAAACTTATTCACTATTTTTATAAGTTCTTGAGAATTTAAATGAAGATTTGGTGGGTTTTCATAAGAATAGTAAAATGGAAATTGAGACAACTCTGTATTTAAAAAATAAAATTCGTAAAAATCCTGAGTATGAAAAAATATATAGCCTTCAGGAGCTGTATCAAACTTCCAACTATGCGTTTGGCCAGGCTTTAAGAAAAACACACTTCCAGTTTCAACCTTGTAGCTATTAAAATCTATTTCGTGTACACCTGTTCCTTTAGAAAAAATCACACATAAAAAAAAATCGTGACTATGTGGCTTATGTACTATTAATTCATTCTTTTTTAAATGTGAACTTAAGTCATTACTATAAAAATTTGATATTGATTCTTCGTTCTCAAATTGCTCAATATTTAAAATAGGTAAATGTATCATACACTACAAAATGTCCTAAATATACAAAAAATGGAGAAAAACAAACAATCAACAATCAATCATACTAACCTATTTTTGTACAATGTGTTATACAACTACACATTTAGCTATATAGTTTTTCACCAAAATATGTGCTTTTTTAACAAAAAAATCATGTTTTATTTACATTATATAATTAACACAAATAGTTATGGTTTTAAAATTCTTAAAAGGAACAAAAATTTATAGTGTTTTAACAGGTAATTGCCCTGTTTGCCATAATGAAAGTATGTATAAAGAAGGTAATCCATATCTTGTAACAAGAACATTACTTATGGAGGAACGTTGTAGTCACTGCAACACAAAATACAAAATAGAGCCTTCTTTCTTTTTTGGAGCAATGTATGTAAGTTATCCTGTGGGACTTATTTTTGGAGGAATAGCCTTTGCATTTGCGTATCTCATCTTTAATTTAAACTTAGTATACTCTTATTTAATTATTGTTTTAGTTATGTTTATTTCTTTACCAATAATCCTTAGAATATCTAGAAACATTTGGATTAATATTTTCATGGGATACAATAAAAATAAATCTAACAAAAACTTAAACACTTAATTTAAGTACATAAAAAAACAATCTAGAATTCAATGAATAGTAAACGATAAATGAAGAAAAAAAATAATTCTGCTATAAAAATATTTGTATAATTTTAAAAGAAATAGGATACATTCATCTAGATAATATGGCGTAATTGTTAATGTTTAAGAACTTTAAATGTTTCAGAACTGTTTTGCGCATTCTTAATTGAAACATAATAAATCCCAGAGGATAACGATTCCGTATCCAATGTTATTGTATTAAGCTTTGTTTTAGTTCTTAAAACAATTCTCCCAAATGAGTCATATAAACTAATATTATATTCACTAGGTTCGTTGAACAATAATGTAATATTCTTATGTGTTGGATTTGGATAAATTTTTACGTTTAAAGAAATATTTTGATTTGTTGCTAAAGTTTCATTTACAGAAAAATCTGTAACTACAGGAAAATGGTCCGAAGCACTACTTGTATCTAATTGATTTAACCCATATAAAGACAATCTATTCGTAGGCATAACTTCGGTTTGAAGTACAAATGATTTTTCTGTATTTAGAATATAGTCCGAAAAAATTATAAAGTCTAATTTACCAGGAGGAAAAATTTGACCATCTGATCTCCAAGTGTAACCCATTCTAATATCTGTTTGAATACAGTTCTCTTCAGTTAAGTCACTACTATCCCAATCTAATGGAGCACCTTGACCATAAGATACAGTATCTTGAATATCTCCTGTCTTTAGAGTTTCTAGTTGCTGTGAAAATCCAACTAGATTTAAATCACCTCCATACACAAAAGGAGTATTCTCAGATAATGTTATGTCACCTCCTACTGATTTAGCGTCTAAAATAAATGCTGCATACTGATCTGCTTGGTCTTGTCTATTTACATCAGCTCCACAACAACTTAAATGAGCATTAGTAAAAAGTAAATCAGTACCATAGCTATTTGGCAAATCTATTAAAACAGGAAATTGTCTTGTTAAACCATCCCATCTTTGCAAAATCTCCCATCTTGAAACTGTAACCTCTCCTCCATGCTTTTCAACGTACCAACCATTTGTAGTACCTAAGGGAATCCATGCATCAAAAAGAGATTTAACATAAGACTCAGATGTACTAGCACTTTCAATAAACCCAACGATATCAGGATTCAATATTTTAATAATATTTTCAAAATTATCTACTCTATTTAAATCTAATAAGCCATTTAATAAAGTATTGTATGCAAGAATTCTAATGTGAGATCCATCTGATTTATTAATATCAATTGGTGTATATGGTGTCACTGGAGTTTCATCGAAAGTGTATGAGAATACACTTCCAACATTTGGAATTTTATCAAAATTACTATCATTTTTTAATAGTATTTTTATAGTTGAAGATGAAAACAAAGGGTTTATTCCATCTGGAATAACATGTCTTCCTATTGCAATTTCAAACTCATCTGAAGTTACAGTTGGAGCTGCTCTTAATTTTATATTTGTAAATCCAACTTGAGAATAAGGTGTTACATTATAATGTGCAAAGAGTTCTGTAAATAAAATACCTAGTTCTGACCCATAACCTTGTTGAATATCAAAACCTGTACTAGTATTATTATCAGTATCTATAAAAATTCCTAATTCATGTAAAATTTGATTATCAGTTAAATCAAATTCTGAATTGGCTTTTATTTTAATAAATAAAAACTCGCTATCGTTTGTTACTTGAATTTCTAAAAAATCAATACCATTAATACTTTCACTTGTATCAACAAATGTCGTGAGATCTGATGTCCAATCATCAAAAACACCATCAATGGTAATTGCTTTTGATTGAGAAAACAATAATTGAAAATTAATAAGTATAAATAGTATTATTCCTTTTCTTAAATTATTCATTATCATAACCTTTTAAAGATTTCAAAAAATATTTTGCTTATAAACAAGATATTAGGTAATCTACTTTTACATAAAAGAAGAAACCAAATTAACAAAAAATAAAATGAAGTTATATTACCTAATCAAACTTACTTATTAAATCAAGAATCAAGGTATTAAGAAAACTATCAATTGCTTGTTCTGTGTGTATTCAGAAAACCCTCCCAATTTTACGACGGAACAATTCTCTAGATTTTCTTGTAACTAAATCATAATTGAAAACCTAAAACGAGCTTTAAGAATATTTCCAGTTTAGTCCATACCTTCTACAACAGGAATAATAAATTTGTTCATCAGCTCATCTGTATAGTTATGTGAGTTTCTGTTATTGTAATTAGTCGCAGTTATAACCACGCTTAGGTTGAGTTCTGGGCAAGCCAATACTTTATTACCACCATTACCAGACATATAATAAGATTTATATTTTTTGTCCGCACCAAAACTTTTTAACCAAAGTAAATAGCCATAATCTGTATCATCATAAGCATTTACTTTTGGCGTCGTTGCTTTTTCTATCCATGCTTCAGAAATGATTTGTTCTCCATTCCATTGCCCATTATTTAAACACATTTGGATGAGTTTTAAAAAATCACGGCTTCTGTATTCGCTTCCTCCTGCAGTGTTAAAAATTTGTTTTGGATTATAATGCAATGTATAATCCTTAATATCTAATGGTTTAAAAAGATTTTCTTTTGCAAACTCAACTAAGTTACTACCAATTGCATTTTGTAATATTTCTGCCACAGCTGCAGATTTTGCAGAAGCATAAGCGAACCTTCTACCATAAGGTGAATCTTCTGGTTTTGCTCCAAAAGGATACGAGCGTACAGGTAGATCTAATAAAAACTGTGTCCAATCCTCAATAAAATACATGCGCTCTTCGTGTCCGCGAGAATGCCAATTGCTGTCATCACATTCTAATATAGAGGTCATGGTTAGTAAATCTTCAATAGTAATGTCCCCTTTTCTTTTATCTGGATTTTTTACTGGTAGATTATCTTGTAAATAAGTGAATATTTTATCTTTTTCAGAATTCACAAAGCCTTTGTCTATAGCAATACCTGTAAGCAAAGTTGCCATCGTTTTAGTAGCCGACCTTGTATTGTGCTTTGAAGTAGAATCATTTTCATTATAATACTTTTCGAAAAGAACTTTTCCGTCTTTTGCTATTAGAATACTCGTAATTCTTTCGTACTTACCAAAATTGACTGTGCTATCCATTGTAACGAGTCGCTTATCTATGTTGGTATTAACTTTAGAATAATCTAACTGAGCATTCACTAAATGACTTACTAATAATGCTGTAATAAGAATGATGTATTTATTCATGATATATAATTTAGATAATCAAAATTAGTGTTAAGAACTTTCTTAAAATAGAATGAATTTAACATCCCAAAATTTCTTTTCTATAACTTCTTGGTGTTTTACCAAAGTATAATCGAAACGTTTTAATGAAATGACTTTGATCAGAAAAGTTGCATTGATATGCTATATCTGTTAATGATAGCTTAGGATTCATCATAAAACCAATCGCTTTTTTAATTTTTTGCTGTCTTAAATAATCACCTAATGTAGTTCCTAAGTATTTAGGAATTGCTCTAGAAAGATGCACTGCGCTAACATCTAATTCTTGGGAAAGAAATTTTAAGGTCAAATGCTCTTCACTATCATAAATGAGATCTTTCAATGGATTAATCCAAATCGGCTCATTGTTTAAAGCCTTTTTATTTTTTGTATTTAGTTTTTCACAAAGCTGATAGAGTAATAATTCTATGGTAACATTAGAGAATTTATCTTCACATTTAAATTCAAAATATAACTTAGCTAGTAAATGATGTAATTCTGGGTTTTCAATACGTTGACTACCTTCCCAAAGATCTATATCCAATTTGTTATCATCAAACCATTGACGCTCAAACTCTATATGAAAACCTCTAGCTTCACGTGATTCTTTGGCATTAAAATGCGCCTCTTGCCAGTTGTGCAGCAAAAAACTTCCCGAAGGACACACCGTTTTTCCTTTTTTATTGACATCATACAAATTCCCTTGAAGCAAATACATAAAATACGGATTTTCATGAAAATGCCAATCGGTTCTAGGAATAAGATAATCGTATTCAGACAGTACAATACCATTAACAAAGGTTTCTTGTTTTTTCTTTCCGTAATAATTACCCTTGGTTAAGGTCTTCATGTAATCGGTTTGTATAAAGATAAGTAAGTTCTACAAGTGTTACAGTTTAGGACTTATTCTTCTCTTCAATCTTACAATTTGCAGCTCTTGATTTTTTAAATTTAAAAACCTAATCGCCATTTAATATTGGGTAAAAACATCTGTACTGAACTTCACGAAGTATTGAAGTGCTTTTTTATTAAAAGAGACATTATATAATATCTGATTATAGATTTAAACTAATATTAACTATATTGATAATATGAGGTATTAGGGTTCAAAAAAAGGAAGTGATGTTAATTTGATACAATTTTTTGAATTTTTCTTTAATTATTTTTGAATTCAAATAACCAAGAATTATGACAAAGTATCTAATATTTTTTCTTTTAATTTTTTTATCATTTTTTTCTAGCTGTGCTCAACAAAACATGTCTGAATATGCAGGAAACTGGGAAGGAACTTTGCCTAATGTAGATGCTTTCAATTTTAGCATTACAGTAAAAGATTTAAGCTCAAATTCTTACAATATAACAATTACCAACACTAAAACTTTAATCAATAAAAAGCTAAAATCAATTAGTAACAATCATATCCAAATTAGTATTGATGACTACATACACTTTAATCTGCATTTCAAAAATGATAAAAACGAATTAACTGGATTTGTAAATGCTGGAAGGCTCATGTATCACGTTAATTTAAGAAAAAATGAAGTCAATACATATACTGGAACTTGGAATCCATTTATGATAAATGGCAGCCTAAAATCTGATTCCATTTTCTTAAGTATTGACAAAAATGAAGATGGAACACTTGCTGCATACCCATTCTTAGGTGACCATCGGTTTTCTGGCGCTTGGGCAGATAATTTTGTAGAGCAAGATAATATTCTATCTTTTCGATGTCTAAAAACAGGATTTAA
Source organism: Winogradskyella sp. (assembly GCF_016744625.1). GTDB lineage: Bacteria > Bacteroidota > Bacteroidia > Flavobacteriales > Flavobacteriaceae > Winogradskyella. The sequence continues at coordinate 3,032 of NZ_JADGDZ010000108.1, read as the reverse complement.
ATTTCGTTCAATATTATTAAAAGATGAAATTCAGTTAGAAATTTTATTAGGAGATATATTTCTTACAAAGACACACTTAAACCGTTTTGAAACTGATTGGAAACAGGAAGTTACTGGCATTGAAGAAAATCAAAATACAAACAAGCCACAACAATTAAATGATGGATGGATTACAGCAAGCATAAATGATTTTAATATTAATCAAGCCAAATTAGACCAATTAATAGAGAAGGTTATTAGCACGAAAGAATATGAAAACACACATAGTATTCTTATTGCAAAACGCAATAAGCTAGTATTTGAAGCGTATTTTGATGGATATAACCACAATATCCCACATGACATGCGTTCGGCATCAAAGAGTATTTCGTCGGCTATAATAGGTATAGCTATTGATAACAAAATTATAGAGAATGTTGACAAAAAACTATATGAATTTGTGCCCAAAGCTTATCAATACACCAAAAATCCCTTAAAATATAAAATAACTATCAAAGATTTGTTAACCATGAGTTCTGGATTAGATGTAAATAAGATGGCGGAAGAAGATAACTATCAAGGGTCAGAGAATTGGTTAAAGACCGTTTTAGAAGCATCTATGGTAAAAACCCCTGGAACTTATGCCGACTATGGTTCTGCTAATCCATTTCTACTAGGTGTAATTTTAAACGAATCTTTAGATAAACCTTTAGAACTCTATATGGATGAAAAGCTTTTTGCACCATTAGGTATTCGAAATTATATAAATCAGACAGAAGGTACGGAGACAATACCTTATTTTGGCGGAGGTATGCATTTAACATCTAGAGATATGCTGAAATTTGGGCAACTCTATCTTAACAAAGGAATATGGAAAGAAAAACAAATTATTTCAGAAAATTGGGTTGAAGAATCATTTAAGAAGCACACACGCTTACAAGATCAAAAAGATAAAAATGAATATGGTTACCAATGGTGGCACTATACATATACCATTGATGGTAAAGCTATAAATTCTATTGAAGCAAGAGGAGCTGGAGGGCAATATATTTTTGTGATTCCAGAGTTAGAATCTGTGATTGTAATAACATCAGGAAATTATAGAAACGGAAAAACACGACAACCAGAAAAAATAATAGAAGAATATATACTTCCTGCAATGATAAATTAAAAATCTACATATGACAACGCACTGTGGAAAATTTAATGATTTCTCTCTGTTTTAAATTAGTTGCTGGCTAACTTAAAAAATACGTTAAACGAAACACCAAAAATCATCCATTCTTAGCTTCAATCCACTTACTCATATACTTTGTACTTTGTAATGATTGATGCATCAGTAATTGACCAATAAAATTCTTCTCTCGATGTATTTTTAGGTGTTCTGAAAGTGATTTAATATGAGAAGAAAACTTAGCCTCAAAATTCATTCGATTAAATCGTTGAGTAAGAACTTCAAAACCAATCTGTTGTTTCTGTTTCCATACTTCAGAGTTATTGTAAAGTTCAACGGCTTTGCTAGCAAAAGCTTCAGGATCACCTTCAACAAACCCATTGGGTTCTAACTCACCAAACATACCTTCTGCAGCAATACTGGACATTGCGCAAGGTGTTCCATTTTGCATAGCATCAACCAGCTTTCCTTTTAGTCCTGCGCCAAAGCGCAAAGGCGCTAAACATACTTTAGCATGTTGCATCACTTCATTAACATCATCAGCAAATCCTTTGATTAAAAATCCTTCTTTGGTGTTATTTAACTGAGATACTTTTTGAGATTCGTAAGCACCATAAATATGCAACTCCGATTTTGGTAATTGTTTTCTAATTAATGGCCAAATGATATGTTTTAAATATAAAACTGCATCATAATTTGGTGCGTGTAAAAAATTACCAATGGTTATGAAGTGCTTTCTTGCCTCAAAAGTTGGCAATTGTTTTATTTCACTTTCCGAAATTGGTTCTAATAAAAATGGTAAATAATATAGTAAACTGTCATCAATCTTAAATTGATTGGCTAGAATATCTATTTCAGCTTCAGAAATTATTAAACTTAAATCGCAACGATATATGCTTGCGATTTCGCGTTTGGTAATATCATTATGCAAATGTTCTACTGAAACCTCAATATTCTGTTTTAAAGCCAGTTCCCTAGCCTTTCGTAAACCATGAAAATCTTCTGTATCTAGTATTCGTAATGCATCAGAACAATGCTCTGTAACACGCCAACCATATTGCTCTTCTGTCATAAAACGATCAAACAACACAGCATCTGGATTTAATTCAGAAATAAAGACATCAAAAGATGAATCATTTAAAAGAATATCTTGGGTGTTAACATCAATCGAAGTTAAATCAAAAGTTTTATTGGATGTTTTTGCTGCAGAAACAAACGTAACCTCATAATCTTGATTTTGAAACTGCTCAACCAACTGAAGTATTCTGCTACCAGCTGCAGAACTTTTAGGCTCTGGCCAAACAAAACCAATAATTAAAAGCTTTTTTTTCAATTATTGAGGTTCTTTTAAAAAGACATATTTAAGTCTAACAGTTTTAGCCCAAGATATAACAGCATCAATTTGTTTTGGTGTTAATTTAGCGTCTCCATGCGTCCATGTATAACTAGGCAATGGCATTTCTTTAGCTTCTACCATTTCTATTAATTCATCTAACTTATGATCTTTTTTCTTATCAGAATAGTCATTCCATTTAGAGATATTAAAATGCTCTGTTCCATGATCTATATGACCTGCCAACCAATAATTTACTGGAGTGATATTATTATACCAAGGATAACGTGTATAATTGCTATGGCAATCTATACAAGCTGTTTTCAAAATTATTCTTACATCTTCTGGCGGATTGGTGTCTGTAAAAAACGCACCAACAGAAGCAATATCACCATCATTTTTTTCTGGTCCAAAAAATTGCGCAATTATAAATACTACCAAAAGTAATAACCCTATTATTTTGAGAATCTTCATTTTTGATTAAATTTAGAATTCTAAATTAATAATTTTTTTTTGACTAAAACAGAACTTAACAAAGAATTAAAC
>NZ_JADGDZ010000107.1:6367-10133 GCF_016744625.1 Winogradskyella sp. | reverse complement strand
TTATAAGGATTACATAATAAACCTGTTTTTTTATGCTCAATTGTTTCTGGTCCTGGACCACATTCTGAAAACACAACTAATTTATTCATAGCCATGGCCTCTGGTGCAACTAGACCTTGCGTTTCCATTAAAGATGGAAATACACATACTTCTGCTGCTGCATATTTGTTGGCCAAAATTTTAAAAGGTATTGCTCCCATAAAATGTATATGATTAGCAACATTGCCTAATTTAGGTAAAATTTCTTTCTTTAAATACTCTATATAAGAGGTTCCATCTTTAAAAAACCAATCGCGTCCATAAATAAATAAATTAGCCTCTTTATTAGATTCTAATACTTTAGGCATTGCTTCTAGCAATTGATTAATTCCTTTTTTTTCACAAACTGTACCTGCAAATAAAATGGTGTGTGGCTCTATTTTAATTTCTGACTTTGGCTTAAACACTTCAAAGTTTATTGGAATTTTAATAACCTTAATTGGCTTTTTATGGTAGCTTAGGTATTTGGCAGTATGAGATTTAACATAGTTTGAAACTGCAATAAAACCATCAGCATTTTTAAAGGATTTTTTTTCTTGAAATCCTTTCCACCAAGATACTTTTCTGTTTTCTGACTCGGCAAAAAAATGGTGACCACCATGCAAACGTATTACATATTTAATAGGCTTTATTTTTTTTATAAATGACAAGCCTAATTCTGCCGTTTCTACAATATCAATAGCATGATTATTATGAAGTTCTACTAACTTCTTATTAATTGATTTATTATTAAAATACCAAGTCAAACCTTTTAAAACTTTAGGTTTTATTCTAAAAACAGTAATCTCCTCATCCTTTTCTTCCTCGTTGATATCTGTATATACATTGATTCCTATAATTGAAACTCTATGGCCTTTCTCAATTAATTTATGGCTAATTGTATGTATAAAAGTTCCAACTCCTCCATGCGGAAAATCTAATTTAGGATACTCATTAGTGATAAAACAAATATGCATTATAATATCGCTTTTGCGAGTTTAACTGAATTTTCGTCTATTGGATGTAGCACCAAATTTTCCATCCATTTTTTCCTGTCTTTTGCTATTTTTTCTGGTGATTCTAATACAATTAGAACCGTTTTTAGAATATCAGACTTACTATTAATCCAACCAACAGCATCTAAATCTTTCATACTTCTAAAATGCTGGAAATTATAAATAATTTTTGTACTCCAATTACTATCGCTAGAAGGATTATAATTTAAATACAAACAAGGCTTATTGAATGTCGCAAAATCTAATGCCATTGTAGAACCCAAATTAATCACCACATCGCAATGAAAGGCTGTATTAATCTGCAAATTAATGTCTTCATATTTGGGAAAATAGCCTGTCCAGCCAGATTCTGTTTCAATATTCCAGATAGGATCAATCGAAACAATATAATCTTTAAAAGAATTTAAAGTCTTATCATATCTCGAAGAAAAATCGACAGGACATCTTCTAAATATAATTTGGATTTTATCTTTTTCTGAATAAAGTGACGCTGCAACATCGTCTAAGAATAACTGATCATAAGGAGAGGTAGTAATATCATCACCACTAAAACAAATCCATTTTTTATTTATGTCTAAACCATATTCTCTAGCAAAGTCCTCACGTGTCATTATTCGCTTTCTATCCAAGTAAAACTCAAATTGAGGCGTACCAACTAGTTTTACATTTTCTTGAGGAATTTCAGGGTAGTAAGCGTCCATTTCATCCTTCATCCATTGTGACCATACAATATAGTAATCGGTTTTTACAGCTAACCTTGCTTTAGGTAGATTATCCCAAGAAAAAATTGCTGTAGAAGTCTTAATTTTAAGTTTTTTAGCAGCAAGACATACAGGCATTAATCCTGCAACACGTTGATGAGTTATAAAGATAGATGTTGGCTTCAGTTCTGTAATGTAGTCCGTATATTTTTCTATCGAAACTTGAGATATTTTATCAATACTCTTTTTCTCATATTTTAATATTCGGCTATATTTTTTGGATAAATACTTCCCTAGCATTTCTGCACATCTATAAAGAATCTTAACTTTTAGACTATAATTAGGACGTCTCCAATTTATTAGAATTGTTGGATTCTTTTGTAACTTACTATTAAAGATTAATCTAGCGTAAGTTGTAGCTTCTCTATATAAACGTGTAAAGCTATTTTCCGAGGATAGTTGTATTTGTTTATAACCAAAGTCTATATTATGAATTCTCTTAACATCCTTAAATGCTTCTAATGGTAAAGGAGACCATATAGTAAATTTTGTATGTTGCTTTACATGAGTTATTATCTCTGAATATAGATAATTTTTTATCCCTACACCATCAGGAACAATTATAAGAAGATGTTTTTTAGTATGCATCCTTAAATTGCTTTTGATGATTTATTGACCATACTTTAGACATTTCTAAACTATTTAAAAACAGCTGAGCACTATTGCCACTTCCAAAAGTTTTAGTTCTCTTTTCTGAAGTCTTTGGTTTATTTGTAATCGCTTTTTCAATCAACGATTTATCACATTGTACATTAATTATTTTAGATGAGTTAGCTCTATTAAGTTGTCTATTACCAATATTTATAGTAGTGATGCCATAATATGGAGCTTCTCTTACACCTGCACTACTATTGCCAATAATAAAAGCTGAATTTTTGAGTAATGTTAAGAAATATTCAAACCTAACTGAAGGGAAAATTTTAAATCTAGAATTCCCTTGAAGTTTTTCGTAAGCTTTAAGAATATGTTTGCTCCCAAGATCATTATTAGGATAGATTACAACATAATTCTTATCACTTTCAATTAAAGCATCAACAAATTGGTTAGCTCTATCTTCAATGCTATCTATCTCAGTAGTTACAGGATGATACATCGCCAAAGCATAAGAATCAAAATCTATTTGATAATATTGTTTTACTTTATCTAAAGCAGGTAAATCATTAGAGAACATAATATCAACATCTGGTGAGCCAATTGTGAAAATTGATTGCTCTAATTCACCCATTTGCATAAGTCTTTTTTTAGCTTCTTCATTAGATGTGTAATGAATATGACTTAGTTTAGAAACGGAATGTCTAATTAATTCATCTATGGTACCTGAGATTTCTCCACCTTCAATATGAGCTACTAATATGTTGTTTAGACTACCAACAATGGCACCTGCTAAGGCTTCTACTCTATCTCCATGTACAACAATTAAATCTGGCTGAATGCCTTTAACATACTTAGAAAAACCATTAATAGTTTTTGCCAATGTTAAATCCATAGTAGCTTCGTCCGTATGATTATGAAACGTGGATATGTTCTTAAATCCACATCGCTCCACTTCAATTAATGTATAGCCATACGCTTCTAAAAGATGCATGCCAGTGACAAAAATATAGGGTTCAAAACCACTATGATCTTCTACACTATTTATCAGTGCCTTTATTTTTCCGAAATCAGCTCTTGTGCCTGTTAAAAAGACTATTTTTTTATATGCCATTATAGATAGTCTAATCTAGATGATGAAATTACTGTTGTATTGTCTTCTATATTTTTATTAACCATTGTGTGTGCGCCAATTGTAACATTATTCCCAATATTTAAAGATCCTAATATGGATGAATTACAATATATTTTAACGTTATTACCTATTGTATTTCCAGAACCAGAACCATTTACTTTATGACCAATTGTACAGTTTTGATGAATAACAAATCCTTTACCAATGGTATTGCGACTTCCAATTACAGTACCTTCTCCATGTAC
>NZ_JADGDZ010000107.1:0-6357 GCF_016744625.1 Winogradskyella sp. | reverse complement strand
GAGATATATGTTGAATAACATAGGTCCAAGGACCGAGCCTTGGGGGACACCAGTGATAATGTAGTAATTATATATACATTATTGTATTAAAATAAATCTCGCAGCTACATAAATCTTTCATTAAGAAATGTATCTGAGGTTTTAAATCCTCTCTATTTTCTTTATGAAGCTGACTACCAATCCTATAAAGGAATACGACTAACTCATTTTGATTTGTCTTTATCTTATCAAAGATATCATCTTCGGTTGTATTAGGAAAATGAAAATTCACGTCCTTTACAACATCCATCCAAGCATTAAAAATTAGAATTTCAGGAATTGGTTTTGGTTGAAAAACTCTTTTAAGTAAGAAATCTACAAAATCTATTATTTTATATCGCTCCATGCTACTTGCTTATCTTTTTCAATATCCTCTTTTGCAATCTTACCCAGAATATCATTGTAGTGTTCTGCCAGAATATCACCAGTACCAGGTCGTTTTACCCAAATATTATCTTTTGTGAATGCTTCCCCCTTTTTAATAAATTTAATAGTACATACTGTAGCAAAGGCAAAATCTATAGTGACTTGCTCTTCTTTAGCTGGCTCCTTAGCTCCTCCTCTCATACTCCAAATTTCCTTACTAGAAATCACTAATTCTTTACTCTCGTTTTCGTCCATACTGCATACTATATCTGGCCCAGTACGCTGTTTATGATCCGTAAAATGACGTTCTAAAATTGAAGCTCCTAATGCCACCGAACCTAAACATGCATTATTATTTAATGTATGGTCACTAAGTCCAAAAACATGATCTGGAAATGCAGTATGTAACTCCATCATCGCTCCATAACGAACCAAGTGAGATGGTGTTGGATACAAGTTTGTTGTATGCAATAATGCCAAAGGTGTTTTATGAGCTTTAAAAATTTCTACCGCTTTTTTTACACTCTCTATAGTATTCATTCCTGTACTAAGAATTACAGGCTTACCAAATTTTGCAATATGCTCTAATAAGGGATAATTATTACATTCTCCGGAACCTATTTTATAAGCAGAAACATCAAAACCTTGCAAACGTTCTGCTGCTGCTCTAGAAAATGGTGTAGAAATAAAAATCATCGCTTTGCTTTCTACATATTTCTTTAATTCTAATTCGTCTGATTCATTTAGAGAACAACGCTCCATAATTTCATAAATAGAAACATCTGCATTTCCTGGAATAACTTTCTTTGCAGCACCACTCATCTCGTCTTCAACAATATGAGTTTGATGCTTAACAACTTCGACTCCTGCTCTATACGCAGCATCTACCATTTCTTTAGCTACTTTCAGAGAACCTTCGTGATTTATACCTATTTCTGCTATAACTAAAGGTGGGAAATCTGGTCCTATTTTTCTACCAGATATTTCTATGTATGGATTGTTAGACATTAAGTTTTATTAAGATAATTTTTGTATTCCCAAAGTCATTTTGGCTATCAATATGAATTTCTGCTAATTTATGATTTACAATTAATGGATAAAATATTTATTGAATATAATATTCTTTTTATTAACGATACTTTGGTGATATACTATTTATTGAGGCTTTTGCTTCTTCTAAATACAGGTCTATTTTTTTGGCCCAGTCTTCTATATCATATAAATTTTGAGGTATGGCTTTTAAATATGGATTCTTTCCGTTAGTTTTTAAAACTTCAACAGCCTTATTCATCTCAACAACCCACTCGTCAATAAAATTTGGATGCTCTATTAACACTCCATACTCACCATAATTAAGAACCTCTGGAATACCACCTTGCTTCGACGCAATACAATAACAACCACATTTTAACGCTTCTGCTAATACAATTCCAAAACCTTCTTTCCACAATGAAGGAAATAAATAGACATCAGCTATTTGATAGTATTTAGGCAATTCATCATTAGGAACTCGTCCTATGACTGTAACTCCTTGCTGATTAATTTCTGTATCGATTCCCACTATTAATAAGTGTACATTCTTGTCTTTTTGATAAAGTTTATTAAATGCTTCTAATACAATATGCAACCCTTTTTTAGGCCTATCTTGAGAACACCACAAGAATACAGTCCGTCCTTTTTCTACACCAAATTCTTGTCTCAGTTGAAGTGTTTCTTGAGTATTTATGGTATGAAATTTTTTTGAATCTACACCATTACTAATTACTCTCGCTTTAAAAGTACAGTCGTTATAAAAATTAAGATGAGCTTTATAAGATAAATTTGTAAGAAAGAAAATTTCGTCAATTGCATTTAAAAATGGCTGACCTATTTTTCTACTAAAAAGCGGAGCAAATCCATGGTAATAATATTGAATAAAAAAATCCTTTCTATTATACTTTTCTTTTAAATAAGCATCTATTGACAATACAACACCACTATTATCTATAATATGTATAATGTATTTTTTATCTACTTCAATTATGTTCTCTAACGCTTCTAAATAATTATTATATCTACTCTTTGGGTCAAAGAGTTTATTCTTTAATTTATCAGAAATTGAAACATCTCTTAGAAATTGATATGAAACTTTAGACGCTTTTGTTTTTACTTTAGGACAGACAATATGGTTAAATGAATGGGATTCTTTAGCTAGTATCTGGTTATACATAGTCGTCCAACTTGCTATTTTTGGATATGGTAGTTGAAATTGTGATATTAATATAACTTCAGTATTATTCATTTTTTTTAACATAATCGTACTCAGGAAAATAAAAAAATTTATATCCCTTATTAGTCACTAATACCATAATAAGACCAAAGACTATTTTAAAAAAATGTGTCTTTAATTTTTTTGAAGTAAACACATAACTAATTAGGTGTTTTGAATACGATTTAAAGATATTAAATCTTTGAGAAAAGTTATTGCATAATTGATTAATATTATAATAATTAGTCGTCTGTCTATAGAACACATAACTCATTAATTTTTCTCTCTTATCTTCGTTCTGATTGTTTTTAAGATAAGTGAAAACACCATCAAAATATTTAAAAATTGATTTTTGCGCAATAATAGATTTTGAAGCCCCTTCAGAGATGCTTTCTATACCTGTTCTAATATTAAATAAAACTGTTTCTAAGTGAAGGTACTTAGGCTGATACGTTAACATTCTAAAATGAAAATCTCTCTCTTGGGATCGATGCAAGCTTTCATCGAATAAATCTTTAGTTTCTAAAAATTTATAGCGCCACAAAGGAGATGGTGTATAAAAAAATAGTCCATTAAGAAGATAATCTTCTATATAGGATTTAGAATTTAATACTTTAGGCGGATCTGGTATAGGCTCTTCATTTGTATTTTCAATAAACTTTTGCCCAACACAAGCGCAAAAATCTAAGGACAAATCTGTTTCTAGTTCTTCAACTTTTAATTTTAAAAAATCTGGATGCATTAAATCATCACTATCAAACCAATTGATGTATTCACCATTAGATTTTTTAAAACCATAGTTACGACAAGCGTTAGCTCCTTTCTGTCTTTCTTTTGGCCTTTTGTAAAATACAAATCTAGAATCTGAATGGCTTAAAATTATTTCTTCTGTATTATCAGTACTACCATCATCTACAATAATACATTCCCAATTTTTGTAGGTTTGACTTTCTATGCTCGCTAAAGTCTCTGGCAACAAATGTGCTCGATTATAAGTCGGTATAATTACTGATATTAATCCTTCTTGCATTTTAACCAATTATTATTGATAAAGCTTTATGATGTTTTGACTTTGAATTCTATTATTAAATTTTTCTTCTACAAAAGACCTAGCTTCTAATCCCATTATATCAATTAGTTTTGGGTCTTTAATAAACACTTCAACAACATTTGCCATGGCTTCAACGTTTCCTTCGTCTACTATATATCCAGTTTCACCATTTTTAATAGTCTCTGGTATTCCACCAGAATTAAAACCTACAACTGGTATTCCGGTAGCTTGAGCTTCTGCACTAACTAACCCTTGTCCTTCTGCTCTACCACTACTATCTGTTATAGATGTCATCAAAAACAAATGATTTTGTTGCAGCAATTCTATGATTCCATTTTGTGTTCCACCACCACTTAAAGTAATGGAATCCTCTAAATTTAAATTCTTTATTTTTTGTAATAAAGCTTCATATTCATCACCAGCACCAACAATTGTGTAATGCACGTTATATCCTCTTTCTTTTAAAACTTTAATTATTTCAATTCCTAGGTGTTGACCTTTTAATTTAATTAATCTACCTACAGTAATGATGTTAAAAATACCATCATAACTTCTATTCTTATAATTAAAGATCTCTAAATCTACACCTACTGAATTAACCATAACCTTCTCCTTAGGAACATTTAGGTCTATTAAGTTATCGAATAAATAATTAGAGCTTGTAATAATATGACTAGATGCTTTAAATGCTTCTAAGTAGTAGTTTGTAAAATGATTCTTTGTTTCTTCTGTTGAAAATGTATCATAACCATAAAAAGAGGTAACAACCCTTCCTCTAATTGCTCCTATTTCTTTCATTTCTGCCAATAACTTTCCGTTAATGCCAAAATGTGCATGAAAAACTATAGCATCTCTATGTCTTAAAAATGCAGCTGCTTGAAACCACATTTTTAGTGTTTTAGATTTTAAGCCATACTTTTTAAAGTTTAGCGTTCGTAGAAAAATTAAACTGAATTTAATGTTTTTTAAAAGAACCCAAATTGCCATAAGAAGTCTATTAAATTTATTCTCCGAAACTTTAGGATTAAATGTTTCTACAGTTTCATGCAGTCCGTTTTTTAGCAATAAGTCTTGCTGAGAGGAAACACCTAAACCGCTCACATTATCTGCAAGAATTTGTGCAGAATAATTGTGCTTTAAAGTTTCTAAAATAAAATTAATTATAAAGGTTTCTGACTGAGAAGGAAAAATACTCAAGACATGTACAACCTTATCCTTTGGTTTTGAATTGATAGATGCTGTAAGGTTTTTTTCCATCTATGATTACTTAGAGGGCTTTCTAAATAATTTAGCTAACAAGGTGAGCCAAATTGAGTTCATTTTTTGTGCCATGGAATTCTCCTCCAATACATTCAACATTTTAAAACGATTGAGCTTAAACTTTTTATCATATTCAACTAAGCGTTTTGCTTCATCAATAAACAACGGAAAATTATCTTTTATACTTTGCGCTCTTTCATTCTGTAATAACTGTACATATTTTGGATCACCAGAAATACCGTCAGTAGCATAATTTGAAATCACTTGATCAATGTGCAAATATGATGCATTGTGCTTACATATTGCGCATACAAAAAAGTCCCAATCTGAAACGATTTTAAATTTCTCTTTGTACATATAAACCTCATTAAATAATGATTTTTTTATAAATGACGATGGATGAGGAATATGACCTTTGTTAAAAAAGAAATTAAAACTTAACTCATCTGGATATCTTACAATCTCTCTTGTTGTCTCATGCACCAATTCTAAATTCCCAAAATAGATATCTTTATCCGTTTTTAAATATTTAGAACTATTTTCTAAAATAGTCTCATTATCTAGAGTATCACCACTATTAAGAAATAATAAATACTTTCCATTTGATGCTCTAATTCCTTTATTCATGGCATTATAAATACCAGAATCTTTCTCGCTTGTGCAATAAGCAAAATGAGCTTTGTTGGCTTCCACAATACCTTTACTACCATCACTACTATCACCATCAATAACAATGTATTCAAAGTCTTTAAAATTTTGACTCTTCACACTATTTATAGTGTCAGTAAGACCTGTCTTATTATTATAGTTTATGGTTATAACAGATATTAGCATCTACTAATTATTTAATGTTATTTTTTTTCTGAAAGATGTTTAAAAACATTTAAAATTCTTTGAGAGGAACCGTTATCTAATTTATATGTAAAGTCTTCTACTATCTTGCTATAATCATCTTCATTAAAGCTATCATTTACGAAATTCATTTCAATTTCTTTTGCTAAATCTACGTTATTACCAATTACAGTTCTATATGATGGATATTCTTTTAAATGATCATAATATTTGCTTGGGCCATCTTCAAATAAATCAAAAGCGATAATCTTTTTCTTTAAAAGTAATGATTCTTCCATTATTGTGGATGATCGACTTATAATTAAGTCAGAAATATTAACATAATCGTATACGTTAGTTGTATTATTTGGTTCAATAATTAACACTTCTTTTTCATCTATACCAAAATATTTTAGTTGGTTCTTATAAATATTTGGTTCAACTGTATCGTTAGGATGCATTTTTATAATCAAAAAACACTTTGAGAAATCGATACTTTTATATATTTTATTGATATAATTTAAGTAACATTTTTCTGGATCTTCCCTATCCTCATATTCAG
>NZ_JADGDZ010000106.1 GCF_016744625.1 Winogradskyella sp. | reverse complement strand
GCGTTAATTTTTAACGTGTCTTATCGATAAAAATTAGAACAAAAAAAGAGAGGCAAAATTGCCTCTCTTTTTTAATTACTGTATATAAATACTAGAATTTGTAACCAACTCCAATATAAAATCCATTTAACTTAGAAGAAACACCACTTGGCGCATCCTCAACTAAATTAGCTAAACCAAGACTATATCTAGCTTCAACTAAAAATTCTTCAGTAATATCATAAGCTGCACCAGCTTCGATACCATAGTTAAAAGAACTAAAACCATCAGCAGTTTCAGTTAAAATTCCTAAAGCTGGTCCAGCTAAAACGCTAAACTCTTCAGAAACTGAATAGTTTGCCATTAATGGAATGTGAATTTCTCCACCATCCTTAATAGAAACATACATCACTTCTGGTTGAAAAGCAAATTCCTCAGAAATTTCAATTTGAGCAAAAACACCCACGTAAAATCCAGTTTCTGAAGCTGTTGCACTCGCACCACCAACCTCTACTTTTGCTGAAGCTAAATCAACACCTGCTTTAGCACCAAAGTTTTGAGCACTTACACTAGTAAAAGCGAAAACTGCAACTGCAGCACATAAAAATAATTTTTTCATAATATTTAAGTTTTAAAATTGATTAGTACAAACTAAAGCCTTTTTTTTCAAATAATAAAGTTTCTTAATACAGTTATTAACAATTTTGTAAACATTAAAATCTAAAATATTGATTACTAATTAGTTATGCGTTATGTTATTAACATTTTTTTATGAAAATACGATGAAATGCGTAGTCTTTTTAGCTGATTTAATGGTATAAATACCTATTTTTAGGCATGAAATGGCAGCAAGCATTAACAGATTATAAGCATTATCTTCAGATTGAACGTGGTTTGTCCGAAAATTCTATATCTAATTATAGCTATGACATAAAAAAATTGATTAATTATTTAGAGGAACATTCTATAACTGTTACTCCTATTTCTATAAACAACGAGCAAATAAAACAATTTATATATTCCATTTCAAAATCTTTAAACCCACGATCACAATCACGATTAATATCTGGACTTCGTAATTTTTTTGATTACTTAATTTTTGAAAATTACAGAGAGAGTAATCCCTTAGATTTAATTGAATCACCAAGAATTGGCAGAAAGCTACCAGACACCTTATCTGTTAGTGATATTGACAACTTAATTAAAACTATAGATCTAAGTTATCAGTATAATAATGTTAATCTAGGAGAACGTAACAGAGCAATAATTGAAACCTTATATAGTTGTGGCTTACGTGTAAGTGAACTTATAGACTTAAATTTATCTGATTTGTTCTTTGAAGAAGGTTTTATTAAAGTCACTGGAAAAGGTGACAAACAACGTTTTGTACCGATTGGACCAACAACACAAAGATATATCAGTATCTGGAAAGACATTAGAAATCATATCGATGTGCAACCAGATTCTAAAGACATTCTCTTTTTAAATTATAAAGGAAAGAAATTAACACGTGCTATGATTTTTACAATCATTAAAAAATTAGTAGAAAAATCTGGATTAAAGAAAAATGTATCTCCTCATACCTTTAGACATTCCTTTGCGACACACCTATTAGAAAATGGTGCTGATTTAAGAGCTATACAGATGATGCTTGGTCACGAAAGCATTACAACAACTGAAATTTATATGCATGTAGACCGCTCTCATCTTAGTGATGTTTTGAACAAATTTCATCCGAGAAAATAATTACAAATATTTGTAAGAATAAAGTGACTTCACCCTTTTATTTGGTGTCTTAAATAAAAGTCTGACACTATGAAATTTTCAGGATTCAACCTAACAAACTACAAAACAAAACTTTATAAAAAAAACAGAGTTCAAAATCAATCTTCTATTGATCAAAAACATGAGATTGCTTTGCAAATCTCTAATGTTGGATTATGGGATTGGAATATTACAACTGATAAAGTTTTCTACTCCACAGAATCTAAACAAATTATTGGTTACTCAGAGAAGGAGTTAAAAAACACCTCTAAGGTTTGGGATAACAAAGTGCATCCAGAAGATCTGGAGACCTATTATAAAAAGTTTAATTTGCATTTAGATGGTACAATAGATTTGTACGAAAATGAATATCGCATTTTATGCAAAGACGGAAATTATAAATGGGTTTTAGACAAAGGAAAAATTATTGAAAGAAATAGTAACGGGAAACCAACACGAATCATTGGTACACATACAGATATAACAAACAGAAGGAAATACGAAAGTCAACTCAAAAAGAACCTTCAACTTATTACTAGCCAGAATAAAAGGTTGCATAATTTTACTCATATTGTTTCTCATAATTTAAAAACACATATTGGTAACCTTAAGAACATTCTAGAGTTTTATAATGAAGCTGTTAATGAAACAGAAAAAGAAGAACTTATTAGGCATTTAAAAACTATATCAAAATCTTTAACAACAACTATTATAGATTTAGACGATATTATTAGTATTAAGTCTAAATCGGATATCAATCAACTCAATGAACGTGTTAATCTTTTTGAATGTGCCAACAAAGTCGTTAAGAGCTTAGATATTGATAGTACTAATAAAAATATTACCATTTATAATGCTTTAAGAATGGATGACACTTTAGTAACTAACAGGTCTTATCTTGAAAGTGTTATTTATAATTTAATTTCTAACGGTATTAAATATTCAGATTCTAGTAAAAAGTCTCAAATCATTATTCAATCCGTGCACACTAAGGATACCATAAAAATTCTTATTGCCGATAATGGTATTGGTATAGATACTGCTAAATTTAAAAATCAATTGTTTGAAATGTATCAAACCTTTCATGGTACAGATAGAAAAGACTCTAGAGGCATTGGACTTTATATTACTAAAACACAGGTTGAAGCTCTTAATGCAACTATTGAATTAGACAGTAAACTTAATGAAGGCACAACATTTATCTTAACATTTAAAAAGAAAAAAGCACTTTAAAAAAAGTGCTTTTTTGTATTATTATGTAGATAAAGATTCTATTTGGCAATATTCACTGCTCTAGTTTCTCTAATTACTGTAACTTTTACTTGTCCTGGATACGTCATATCTGTTTGAATTTTCTGAGAAATCTCAAACGATAAACTCGCAGCTTTATCATCAGACACTTTTTCGCTTTCTACGATTACTCTAAGCTCTCTACCAGCTTGTATAGCATAGGCTTTCTTTACACCTGTAAATCCAAAGGCTACATCTTCTAAATCTTTAAGGCGCTGTATATAAGAATCTAATACTTGGCGTCTTGCTCCTGGTCTTGCACCAGAAATCGCATCACATACCTGAATTATTGGTGATAACAACGTTGTCATTTCTATTTCATCGTGGTGAGCACCAATTGCATTACAAAC
The DNA here is from genome assembly GCF_016744625.1 of Winogradskyella sp. Taxonomy (GTDB): domain Bacteria; phylum Bacteroidota; class Bacteroidia; order Flavobacteriales; family Flavobacteriaceae; genus Winogradskyella. The sequence goes on along the minus strand of NZ_JADGDZ010000106.1, from coordinate 6,760 downwards.
TTCTGGTTTTTCACCATGTTTCTCTGCCCATTGCATACCCAAAATAGCATGAGGTGTTTCTATATCTGCTTCAGATGAAGGTACTTTTCCAATATCGTGAAGTAAACCTGCACGTTTCGCTAACTTAGGGTTTAACCCTAATTCTGCCGCCATTACACCACAAAGCTTAGCTACTTCTCTAGAGTGTTGTAATAAGTTTTGTCCGTAAGACGAACGGTATTTCATACGACCTACCATTTTAATCAATTCAGGATTTAATCCATGAATACCTAAATCAATAACTGTACGTTTACCTACTTCTATAATTTCTTGCTCAATTTGCTTTTCAGTCTTTTTTACAATTTCTTCAATTCTTGCAGGATGTATTCTACCATCAGTAACCAATTTATGTAAAGATAAGCGTGCAATTTCACGTCTCACAGAATCGAAACAAGATAAAATAATTGCTTCAGGCGTATCATCTACAATAATTTCAACTCCAGTAGCTGCTTCAATCGCTCTAATGTTTCGACCTTCTCTTCCAATGATTCTACCTTTAACATCATCAGATTCAATATTAAATACAGACACACAATTATCAACTGCTTCTTCTGTTCCTATACGTTGTATGGTGTTAATGATAATTTTCTTAGCTTCTTGCTGAGCAGTTAATTTAGCCTCTTCAACTTTATCTTGAATAAATGCCATAGCATCTGTCTTAGCTTCTTCTTTTAAAGATTCAACTAATTGTTCTTTGGCATCGTCTGCAGATAATGAAGAAATAACTTCTAACTGCTTTATTTGGCTTTTATGAGCTTTTTCTACTTCTTCTTTTTTCTTTTCTAAAAACTCCAATCTAAAATCGTAATCCTTTATTTTACTATCTAAAGATTGATTAGACTTCTTAGATTTTGAAAGCTCATTAGAAATTTGAGATTCTTTATCTCTAATACGTTTTTCGGCTTCAGCCATTTTCTTATCACGAGAAAGAATTACTTTTTCGTGCTCAGATTTAAGCTCAATAAATTTTTCTTTAGCCTGAAGTATTTTATCTTTTTTCAAAGATTCAGCATCAGATTTTGCTTGTTTTAAAATGGATTTAGACTCGTTTTCTGCATTTGAAATTAATTTTGAAGCATTTCCTTTTCCTAAAGATTTTGCTATAATATATCCTAGTATTATTCCTAATACTACTCCTCCAACAATATATAAAATTGTGTTAGTGTCCATGTTTATTATTTAGTTTTAGTATATAAAAAAGCCTACATCAATTATCGGTTTTGTATAAACTCCTTAAAAACAAGTTTAGGGCTAACAAGCTGATCAAAAATCTGTCTAAATACTAATGTATTAACAGCACGATTTTACAACTTCAACTCACCCTTTTTAAAGAATTAACGTTGAGTTTATCAAAAAATGTAACTAATGTAGGCAGTAACCTTTTATTTTAAAGAACGTACGAGCTATATATGCGATTGCAAAAGATCATTTAAAGCCTCTAGCTTTTCCTGAACTTCTTCATTTACATACTCTTTATCTATTGACTTTTGTTCTACTTGAGCTGCAAATTGCAAAGCACACATTGCTAATACATCTTGCTTATCTCTTACAGAATAATTCTGCTCAAATTGTCCAATCATAGCCTCAATCTTTTTTGTGGCCTTTCGCAAACCTTCTTCCTGACTCGGATTAATCGTTAATGGATATACTCTATTAGCGATTGAAAGTTTAATTTTTAATTGATCTGACATCTAGTCTAATTTACAACTTTATTCTGAGAGCTGACCAATACAATGATCAATATCTCTAATAAGTGCATTTATTTTGAGCTTTGTTTCTCGTTTATTTTCGTCACTACCAAGCATTGAATTTGCAATTTTAAGCGTGTCATACTTTTCTGCCCAAGACCCTAATTCTTCTTGCTGCTCTAAAAGCTTTTGCTGTTGCTGTTCTAATTGTTCAGAGAGTTTTGCATTGGTTTGTTTTAAAACCTCTTGCTTATGTAAAACCTTACTGATTTTATTCTCTAAAGCATCAACAATGTCTTCTATTTTACTCATTAAAGCAATTCAATACTATTGAAACAAAGTTAACATACCTAATGAAAAAATACAATTCTTTTACGATTATTTTTAATTACTATAACATCAAATCAATTAGAGCGTTAAGAAATCGACATCACTAAAATAATCCTTAAACATAGTTTGAAATGATTTTTCTATGTCTTCAGAGATTCTATACCACAAATTATACACTAAGATTGTCTGTATAAAAAATAATACAGTTTTAACGTTTGAAAATCTTAATCAAATTAATACATTAGCTGTATTAGCACAAAGTATGAAGAAATTTTTGCTCTTATTTTTAATCACAAGTTCGGTTTATGCTCAGTCTGAGTATCCGCAAGATTACTTTAGAAACCCTTTAGATATTACATTAGTGCTTTCTGGTACGTTTGGAGAACTGCGCTCTTCTCATTTTCATTCTGGACTCGATATTAAAACACAGCGAAAGCAAGGCTTAAAGGTCTATAGTGCTGCAGAAGGCTATGTAAGCAGAATTAAAATTTCTCATTATGGTTACGGTAAAGCGATTTACATTACACATCCAAATGGCTACACTACTGTTTATGGGCATCTTCAAAAATTCTCTAAGCGTTTAGAAAAGTATATCAAAGAGTGTCAATACGATAAAGAGAGTTTTGAAGTTGAAGTTTTTCCAAGTAATGAAGAACTAATTATAGAACCTAACGAAATTATCGCCTTCTCAGGCAATACAGGTGGTTCTGGTGGACCTCATTTACATTTTGAAATAAGAGACAATCAAGAAAGACCAATGAATCCTATGCTTTTTGGGTTAGATGTAAAAGATTCTAAAGCACCTTTTGTTTCTGCAATTTATGCATACCCAAAAGACAAAAACGCAATAATTAATGGTAAGAATGAAAGAGTACCTCTACGATTAATTCCACGGAAAACTGGTGACTATGAAGTTGAAAAAATTTCAGCATATGGAAACATTGGATTTGGAGTTACCTCTTATGATAAACAAGATTTAGCACCAAATAATAATGGAGTTAGTAATATTCAAACCTTTTTTAATGGCAACAAAAGCTTAGAGATAGATTTTAAGCGTTTTAGTTTTGATGAGTCTAAACACATAAAACGGTTAATAGATTATGAATACTTTAAAAGTAAGCGGTCTCGAATTCAAAAGCTATTTATTCAAAAAAACAATCCTTTAAGTCTTTATAAAGATGCTTATGATAATGGTTATATTATGGTTGAAGACAGTACTTCTTCCGTTTATAAGATTAGAATTAGAGATTATAAGCAAAATGAAACTTGGATTACAATTCCTGTTAAGGGAAAGTATGCAACTAAAGTTAAGGAAGAAATTGACGATTTATCACAAAAATCTTTAGTTCACAGTAATAAAGCAACAACATTAGAAGCTGACAATATCAAAGTTAACTTTTACGAAAACACTTTGTATGATGATACTTTCATAGATTTTAAAGTGAATTGCGATACCATATATCTTCATGAAGACAACATTCCACTTCAAAAGAATTTTTATATCAATTATGACTTAAGCAATTATAAAGTAGAACATCAAGACAAAATCTTTATTGCTCGATTATATGGCTATTACAGAAGACCAAGTTATGTATACACTAAGCGCAAAGGCAACATTCTAAGTGCTGGTAGTAAAATATTTGGCACTTATACATTAGCTATGGATACGGTTGCTCCAACGATTAAGTCAGTTAATTTTCAGGATAAAAAATGGTTAAGCAAATATCGTTATCTAAAAGTAAAGATAGAAGACGAATTATCTGGTATTAGCAAATACAGAGCAACGGTTAATGGACAATGGATTTTAATGGAGTACGATTATAAAACTAAAACCTTAATACACGATTTTAATGATAATATCGTTAAAGACACAAAGAACGAATTAAAAATAATTGTTACGGATAATGTTGGAAATAGTTCTACATTTGAAGCAACCTTTTTTAGAAAATAGAACTTATCGGTCTGAAAACACCTAACTAAAAAATTGAAAAACATTTGAAACGCTTACATTTTATTGTGTTACTAAGCTTACTTTTTAGCTTACTATCCTTTTCGCAATCTGCAATTATTAGAGGTGTTATTTTAGATGAAAATAATAACCCAATCAACGACGTTAACATAAAAGCTAGTACTGGAGAAGGTACTGCTAGTAATGAAAACGGATTCTATGAATTAAAAATTCCTTTTGGAGTTGAAGTAACCATAGTATTTACGCACATTAATCATAAACGCATTGAAGCAAAATTTAACCTAAAAAATGGTCAGGAATTAGAGTATAATCCTGTACTGAATATTGAGATAGAGCAAATTGCTACTGTTGTCATTTCTACCAACACTAGGCAAAGTATTGATGGTGTTGTTTCTATAACACCAAAAACATTAAGAACCATTAAAGGTGCTCAACCAGGTGTTGAGAATATTCTAAAAACATTACCAGGTGTCAATATTTCGAATGAATTAAGTACCCAATACTCAGTTAGAGGTGGGAATTTTGATGAAAATTTAGTCTATGTTAACGAAATTGAAGTCTATAGACCTTTCTTAATTCGTTCTGGAAATCAGGAAGGCTTAAGCTTTGTAAACACGGATTTAGTACAAAACGTTGATTTCTCAGCAGGTGGTTTTCAAGCAAAATATGGAGATAAATTATCTTCAGTTTTAGATATTACGTATAGAAACCCTGTTTCATTTGGAATTAGAACAGATTTAAGTTTATTAGGAGGAAGTGTTGCGGCTGAAGCAGTTTCTAAAGACGGTAAATTTTCAGGAATTGCAGGTGTGCGCTACAGAGACAATAGTTTAATTTTAAACAATCTCGAAACCGAAGGTAATGTAGAACCTGTTTTTGCAGATGCTCAAACGTATTTAACCTACCGTTTTTCAAGTAAATTTCATTTGAATTTTCTTGGAAATATTTCATTGAACAAATACAATTTTCAACCAGAAAATAGGCAAACTAATTTTGGTACTTTAGAAGAACCTGTAGCACTTTTAGTATTTTACGATGGTCAAGAAAAAGATCAATACCAAACCTATTTTGGAGCATTTAAAGCCAATTATTTTGTCAGTGACGATTTAACTTTAAAGTTAATTGCCTCAGCATACCACACCACAGAACAAGAATACTTCGACATTTTAGCACAATACAGATTAGGAGAAGTGAATACCAACATTGGCGATGAAAATTTAGGAGAGGTAGAATTTAGTGAAGGTATTGGATCACAATTAACACATGCACGTAACGACTTAGATGCATTTATCGTTAATGCAGAACATAGAGGAGATTATAAAATTGATGATGAAAGTACTGTAGAATGGTCTGTAAAATACACACACGAAGATATTAGAGATCGATTGGTAGAATGGGAAGTTATAGATTCTGCTGGTTTTTCTATTCGTCCACCAAACTTTAGCTCTCCAAACTTACAACCTATAGCACCTTTTTCTGGCCCTTTAACCGCTTTTGAAAACATAAGAGCTCTTAACAAAGTACAAATAGATCGCTTACAAGCTTTTGGTCAGTATAGTAAGAGAACAAATTGGGGAGAAAATGAAGTATTTTACAATGTTGGTGTTAGAGCACATAGCTGGACAGTAAATGGAGAAGGCATAAAAGGCTCGTCTCAAACTGTAGTTAGTCCTAGAGCACAATTTGCAATAAAACCAGATTGGGATAAAGACATGCTCTTTAGAGTTGCAGGAGGATTATACTACCAACCACCTTTCTATAGGGAATTAAGAGATTCTTCTGGAGTCGTTCAACCCAACGTAAAAGCACAAAAATCGTTTCATATTGTTTTAGGAAATGAATATAGTTTCAAAATTTGGGATAGACCATTTAAACTGGTTACAGAAGCTTATTACAAAGGCTTATCTGATGTTAATCCTTATACATTAGAAAATGTAAGAATTCGCTACAGAGCAAAAAATAATGCCAAAGCTTATGCCTATGGTTTAGACATGCGACTGAATGGTGAGTTTGTTCCTGGTACCGAATCTTGGTTTAGTTTTGGGTATTTAAAGACGGAAGAAAATATTGACAATAGAGGTTATATTGCTAGACCAACAGATCAGCGTTTAAAATTTGGTGCATTGTTTCAAGATTATGTACCAAATATGCCAGACTTAAAAATGTATTTAAATTTAGTCTATAACACTGGTGTTCCTGGTGGTTCGCCAAGCTATGCAGATCCTTACGATTTTCAAATACGTTTACGTGATTATAGACGTGCAGATTTAGGTATTTCTTTTCAAGTTGTCAACCCAGAAAAAACATATAATTCTAAGTGGAAAAAAGCCTTTAGAGAACTTTCTATTGGATTTGAAATCTATAACATGTTTAACAACCAAAACTCTATTACCAATACTTGGGTAAGAGACGTTTACACCAAACGACAATTTGCGATTCCTAATTACTTAACTCCTCGTGTTTTTAATTTGAGATTATCAGCTAGATTTTAGATATAAGTTTAAATTTTAGTGAAATTGTATTCTTTTTTAGCGGAAATACCAAAATTGACGATGATTGAACCTTCTAAACGTTCTAAAATCACTAAGTTTGTAACTATCTAATTCACTTTAGGTTACCCTACTAAACTATAGTATAAAATTTTTAAAGCATGAAATATTCCCTCATCGCATGTCTAATGCTATGTTTTAGTCTGTCTTTTGCACAACTTAGTGTAAGAAATAGTGCTTATGTC
>NZ_JADGDZ010000018.1 GCF_016744625.1 Winogradskyella sp. | reverse complement strand
AATTCAATCTGTTGAAAACGATCTGACTGTAGTTGCAGTTCAAATTTAAATTGTTTCTTTTCTGCTATTACATCATCCATTACTGCTGATCCAAAATCTAATACTTCTATTAGTGTATTGTCTTTAAAATTATAGGTTCCGTAACCAAACCATTCTGAAGAATCTGCAGGTTTATGTTTACACCACATCACTTTAGTATCAGTGTACATTTTTAATTGCCTAGAATTTGAAGATGTTTTAAAAGAATCTACCACGACATTATCCTTATAATTATAAAATCCAACAAGCTCCCAAGTTCCTTTTAAATTAGCTTTATCAACAGGAATTTCTTCTGTAGTAGCTACTTCAACGTCACTTTCAGTAGTGTCTTTGCAGGAGCATATAATGATAAATAGAAGTCCAATAATTAAAAATTTTGATTTCATGATTAATTAGATTTAATGTGTTAAACACCTATAAATTACAAAATTATGAGCAAAGTTGAGATGGATTTATAAAATTTATAACATCATAACGAGTGTTAATAACTTCTATGTAAGGATTTGCCCAAAAAACCTACTTTTGTTTTGTAATAAAACATAAAATATGTCTGATTCAATTGAAAAAGTAAAATGCTTAATAATAGGTTCTGGACCTGCAGGATATACAGCTGCAATTTATGCGTCTAGAGCTAATATGTTCCCTGTTTTATATCAAGGAACGCAACCTGGTGGTCAATTAACTACCACAAATGATGTTGAAAACTTCCCTGGATATCCTGATGGAATTACAGGGCCAGAAATGATGATTCAATTGCAAAAGCAAGCTGAACGTTTTGGTGCTGATGTTCGTCATGGTTGGATAACTAAAGTTGATTTTTCTGGTGATGTCCATAAAGTATGGGTAAATGATGAAAAGGAAATTCATGCCTCAACAATTATTATTTCTACAGGAGCTTCCGCAAAATATTTAGGATTACCGTCTGAACAAAAATATTTAAAGTTAGGTGGAGGTGTATCTGCTTGTGCAGTTTGTGATGGTTTCTTCTATAGAAATCAAGAAGTTGTTATTGTTGGTGCTGGTGATTCTGCTGCCGAGGAAGCACACTATTTATCAAAGTTATGTAAGAAAGTTACCATGTTGGTAAGACGTGATGAGTTTAGAGCTTCTAAAATCATGGCTAACAGAGTTAAGAATACAGAGAATATAGAAATTTTGTTTAATACTGAAACTGACGAAGTTTTAGGTGATGGACAAGTGGTAACAGGTGTACGTGTTTTTAATAACAAAACAAAAGAGAAACATGAGATACCTTCTACAGGATTTTTTGTTGCCATTGGTCATAAGCCTAATACAGATATCTTTAAAGATTATTTAGATCTTGATGAAACAGGTTATATTATAAATGCTGTTCCAGGAACGAGTAAAACAAATGTTGAAGGTGTATTTGTAAGTGGTGATGCCGCTGACCACGTATACAGACAAGCTATTACTGCTGCTGGTACAGGTTGTATGGCAGCACTAGACGCTGAACGTTATTTAGCGGCTAAAGATGCAGATTTTGAAGTAGCTACATCGTCTTACAATTAGTAAATAATATATACAAACAAGAAAGCCGAAGTTAGTTACTTCGGCTTTCTTGTTTGTAATCGATAATGACTCTTAGCGTTTCTTCTTTTGAAGTTTTGCAGTATCTTCAAATTTAGTAATTGTAATTGCAGGACTTCCATAAAGATAGATTTCACTATTTCCTGAAGCAGCAATTATTATACTTTCTGTAGTTGAAATTGTTAAATCACTACTATCTTCTAAGTTTATATCAGCAGTTTTAACATCGAACTTTGCTCCATTAAAATTTGTGGAGTTATCTAATTTAATAACAGAATTTGTTGCTGAACCTTCAATCACAGCATCAGAGCGCAGGTATAAATCAAAGTCAGCTGTTTTACTGTTTATTAAAGCATCGAGTTTACTATTATCACTAAGCTCAACCTTAGTAGAGTCTGCAGTTAGATTCAGTCGTGTTTTAGACTTACCAGAACTTTTGTATAGAAAGTTTTTAGCTCTAATATTCAAATAAGCTCTAGAGTTATCAGATGTTGTAAGAGTAGCATCTCCAAGTTCCATAGATGTTAAGGATCTAATTTCTCCATCATCTTTGGTTTCTATGCTTTTTAGAGCATCACCATAGTTTACGGTAATGTTTAACTTCTTTTTAGATGTAATACGAATGGTTTCTACAAAAGTGAGTACACCATCTACAACATTGAACTGAATGACTTGATGTAAGTTATCATCAGCTTCAACATTAACAGAAGGCTTACTGTTGTAAACAATCTCTATTGAAAAATTTCCATCAACTATAATAGTTTCAAAATCATCGATATAGGTCTGTTTAATGGTAACGTTTCTATCACCTTTAATTTTTTCTGTTGATTGTGCCGTAACAATTGGTGTGGCTATAATCATTAATACCAGAATGAGTAATATTTTTTTCATGTAATATATCTATTATACTTTATATAGGACACAAATGATTAATATGGTCACTTTTAAAGCAGTTAAACAAAGATATACAAAAACCATCCCAAACTCTATAAAGAATTTGAAATGGCTTATAATTGATTGGCTGTAAGTAAGATATAGGTTTTGGTAATCCCTATCTATATTAGGTTGATACTGAAACGAGTTCAGTACAGATTGATTTTATTGCTGTCTTACACTACCTGAAGAGCTATCTGATTTATTCACTTTTTCTGGATTGCCAGAATATCTTACATCTCCACCACTTGTAGCTCTAGCTGTTAATTCTTTTGAAGTGTTTACTGATATGTCTGCTCCACTTGTTGCTTTTACTTTAGAGGTTTCTGATTTTAAGTTAGAGGCTTCAATATCACTTCCACTAGTTGCTTCAGCAATTAAAATATTAGTGGTACCACTAATATTGATATCGCTTCCGCTAGTAGAATGGCAATTTAATGTTTGAGTTGTAACATCTAATTTCATATCTGCTCCACTTGTAGTATTTAATTCTAAGTCATCAACTTCAATAGTGTTTGTTGAGTAAACATCACTACCACTAGTTGCCTTTATTGCTGAAATATCAGATATACTTAGCATTATTTTTTTTGAAGCTGCTTTTCGAATATTCTCAGTGGTGTATATACTTAGAACACTGTTTTCTACTTTGGTCATAATAAGATCGTGAAGGTTTTCATCTGCTTCAATACTTAAGGATACATCATTAGATTGTGTAATGTAAAGGTCTAATCCTTGGCTTACTTTTATAGAGCTAAAGTCGCTAGAAATGTCTCGGTCTGCTGTTACTACATTTCTGTTGCCATCTACTCCTTCTCCTATATTCATAGAAAAATTACAGGATAGCATTAGTATACTTACGATACTAGAGATAATAATTCTTGTTAATGTGCTCATGATTTTTGATTTTTTAATTGATTCGCTTTTTGATTGATGAATTACACTACAAATATCTGTAGCTTTTTGTTTGATTTAAATTTAATACTACTGAACTGTTGAATGTTTATTCTCAATTGTCATTTACTTCTAAAGTAACACCATCTTCATCATTAATTTGAAGACTAACTTCTGGTTTATCCTCATTAGACGACTGTTCTTTAGTTGAGGTTTCAATTCGTTCAATTTTTTCTTCAACTTCCTCAATACAGTCTAAGCATTCTATATCATCCTTTAGAATTTTATAGTAATGACCTCTTTTAGCCTTGTGCAAAATATCGTTGTAATAAACTATACGGTTATAGTATTTAGGAAAATTTTTATTGGTAAAAAGCGTTGTTCCTTCGGGTAAATTAATAATTAACCGCACTTCTTGCTCACTATATTTATTATCTACATCAGTAGATAGGTAATCATCTAAATTTAGATTGCCATCAGACAATGCATAATTATAGTTAATATTTTCTGCTCTAGTCCTTGCTACATTATAATTACTTCCAGTAGCTTTCTTTTCAATTGTAATAGAAGCTATAGAGTCAGTAGTAGATTTTACAATATATCTTATATCTGAGGAGATAATACTTTTTCCGTTATCGTCTTCTATGATTTTAAATTCATTATTATGACTATAAAAAGGGCTACTATATTGGTCAAATTTTAATCTGTTTAAATTTATGGTATCATTAGATTTAATGTTTAATGCTTCAGTATTGGTAACCTTAGCGTCAAAAGCATGTTCGGTAACTTGCTTAGCACCAATAATAAAAAGACCAATTATTGCCATTAGCCATAACCCAAGTAAAGTGAACTTAGCTACATTTCCTATTGACTTTAAATTGTTAACCAAAATCTTTAGTCCTAAGTAAAAGACAAAAAAGAATGGTATAGCAAAAACAAAGAAGAGTAACATTGATATTAACCAAAGAGGAATGTTGGCAGCATTAGCAACATATAATAAATCCATACCAGGAAAGTGAATGGAATCTACTAAACCTACGGTAAATAATGCTACTATTAATGTTATCAAAGTACTAATACCAACAATGATTAAGATAATACCAATGAACTTTGCTAATACTTTAAGGAAAAACATCATTATGCTCCCAATAGAGTCAAAGAACGTTTGAGAACTCGATTTTAATCGGTTGCCTTGCTTTTGAAAATCGACACTTTTTACTGTGTCAGATATGTTATCCGAAACATTGTCAAAACCTTCCTTAAGTTTTTCTCCATGTTTTTTTAAATCGACATTTCTTACAGTTTCAGAAACGGTATCAATGCCGTCTTTAATTTTTTTTTCAATGTTGCTGATGTTAACAGCATCACCAGTCATGGTTAGTTTCTCAGCAGTGGTACTTGCTTCTGGTACTAAAGCCCAGAAAATAAGATAGATTAAAATAAATGTACCACCAGAGCCTATGGCTAATAATAACCAGATTAAACGTAACCATATAGATTCTATTCCAAAATAATGGCTTAGACCTGCAGCTACACCACCTATATAAGAATTATCTGTATCTCTATATAGTTTTTTAGATGGTCTAGACGTGTGTCTTTGTCTAGGTTGAGGTTCGTCTTCAAATATCTCGTCATCGACTAAATAATCTTCAGGTTGTCCCATAATGGTAATCACCTCATCGACTAATTTTACACCAACAACTTGTTTTTCATTTTGTATACGCTCTGCAAACAATTCTGCTATACGAGCTTCTATATCCGAAATAATTTCCGAACGACCTTGAGAGTCTGTAAATGAACGTTTTATAGCCTCAAGATAGCGTTGTAATTTAAGATATGCATCTTCATCTATGTGGAAGAATATACCTGCTAAATTTATATTGACTGTTTTATTCATTTCTCTGTTGTTTTTGTACTTGTTACTAGGTTTACGGCATTTTGTAAGTCACTCCATGTAGAGTTTAATTCTTTAAGAAACAGTTTACCTGTTTCTGTAAGACCATAATATTTTCTTGGTGGTCCAGAAGTGGATTCTTCCCAACGGTAATTGAGCAATCCAGCATTCTTCAATCTTGTTAATAGTGGATATATAGTTCCTTCTACAACAAGCATTTTTGCGTCTTTTAGTGTGCCTAGAATCTCTGCGACATAAGCATCATTATCCTTTAAAATGGATAAAATGCAATACTCCAGAACACCTTTACGCATTTGTGCTTTTGTGTTTTCTATTTTCATAAATGTGTCTTTAATTCGATTAAACTGCTCATTTTTTGATTGATTATTGATGAATATTTTGATTACTGAAACGAGTTCAGCATAAATTACTTTAAAAAATTGATGGTCAATGGGTATTTATACATATTACCATCTCTTGCAGACAAGCTTGCTTTAACGATAAGGGCAAGCTCTATTATAAAACCAATAACTGCTAGAGCTCCTAAACCACCTCCTATATATAATAGAGGAGAAGGTTTTCCTACATTAATATGAAAATTATGAAATCCATGAAAATCGATAACATCCATACCGTTAAATAAATTAAAGATGAAAAAAGGTACAGTTATAGTTCCTATTATAATAGCATAGAGTAAAACACTAATTTGAAAATTAATCGCTTGTTTACCATGCTGATCTATAAACTCAGACTTTTCTTTATTCGCAGCCCATAATACTATAGGGCCAATAAAATTGCCAAAAGGAATTATAAATCTTGAAAAGGTCGAAAGATGTATAAATGTTGCTAAATTTTTGTGGTGGTTGTCTAACATTTTTAAAAGTATATAATAGTTGCTTATACAAATATATGTCTTTAAAAAGGTATTATGTTACGCATAGTACTAAAAATTAACATTTTATTAACATTAGTTAAGCTTGAATATTTCAATTATTTTAGTAGAAATTTTAATCTTTAATATGAATATCTCACCTTCAAAACTAAATACATTCCTAATGTTTAAGCTACCTGCAGCCTATTTTACTGGTGTGCGAACAAAACATTTGGATGATACAACTTGTGTGGTTTCTGTAAAACATCGTTGGATTAATCAAAATCCATTTAATTCTATGTTTTGGGCTGTACAAGGTATGGCAGCAGAGTTAACAACTGGAGCATTAGTAATGAAAAAGATTAAAGAAAGTGGAAGAAAAGTATCGATGTTAGTTGCAAATAATAATGCATCGTTTACAAAGAAAGCAACAGGCAGAATTACTTTTAAGTGTGAAGAAGGTTTAAAAATAGATGAAGCTATTGCAAAAGCCATAGAAACTGGTGAAGGCCAGACAGTATGGCTGAACGCTAATGGTATTAATAAAGATGGAGTAGAGGTTTCCACTTTTAATTTTGAATGGACACTCAAAGTTAAAAGCTAGTTGTCATTGCGAGAACGAAGGACGTAACAATCTCAATGTCGAAAGATAACTTTATGTAACAAAACAAAAGTATTTGCAACATATAAAAGAATCAACTTGTACTGAACTTGTTTCAGTATCTTAAACATTTAAATAATTAGCTATGGAAAAACTACCAGATTATAACAACAGAAATGCACACGAAATAGATTACCGTATTTACGGAGAAGAAATGCAATATGTAGAAATAGAGCTAGACCCACAAGAAGGAGTCATTGCAGAGTCAGGCAGTTTTATGATGATGGACGATGGTATAAAAATGGATACTATTTTTGGAGATGGTTCAGGAAAAGATACAGGGTTTTTTGGTAAAATATTAGGTGCAGGAAAACGAATCCTTACAGGCGAAAGCTTGTTTATGACCGCTTTTTATAATGACTTAACTGGAAAACGAAATGTCTCATTCGCTTCTCCATACCCAGGGAAAATCATACCTATTGATTTAAATGAATTTGAAGGAAAGTTTATTTGCCAAAAGGATGCTTTCTTGTGTGCAGCTAAGGGCGTTAGTGTAGGTATAGAATTTTCTAAAAAACTTGGACGAGGACTTTTTGGTGGTGAAGGTTTTATAATGCAAAAATTAGAAGGTGATGGAATGGCATTTGTGCATGCTGGTGGAACAACAGCAGAAAAAACCTTAGCAGCTGGCGAAACTTTGCGAGTAGATACAGGTTGTATTATTGGTTTTACACAAAGCATTGATTACGATATTGAGTTTGTAGGTGGCATAAAGAATTCAATCTTTGGTGGAGAAGGTTTATTCTTTGCAAGATTACAAGGTCCAGGAAAAGTCTATATACAATCTTTACCATTTAGTAGATTAGCAGGTCGCGTTTTAGCATCTGTTCCTAGAGGAGGTAAATCTAAGGGAGAAGGGAGTATTCTTGGTGGATTAGGTGATTTGTTGGATGGAGATAATCGGTTTTAGATTATAATTTTACCTAATACTAAGTAAGTCAGCTGTTTATGTTGCAGGAATTGTTCACATTGTTTTAATGTACTCATCGAGTAATTTTTGACTTTTAACATAAATAGCTGTTAAACTTTGAATATTTTTCTGATTGAACTTATTTTTTTTCTACCTTAGAGACATAATTGAAACAATAGCCTATAGATAAAAATCTACTTTTCATTAAACCTAAAACTTGAAAAACCTTATGGCGAGAGCAATGTATGAGTACACTAAGACTGTACTAAACAAAGTGAGTTTTGATACGACATTATTCTGTAAAGAAGTGCAAAAAGCAGTAAGACGATTATTGCCACACGAACTAGAAGAATTAAGAATTTTTATTCAGTCCCTAATCAATCAGAACCCAGATTTAAATCAATGTTTAATTTATTTAAAAGCATAGAAAAAAGCGACTTACGAGTCGCTTTTTTTATTTAGAAATAGGACTTATAATTTCTACATTCTGAAACGCAATTGCTCCACGTATAATACCAGAAATAACATCGTACATTGCATCTATAATCTGCATTTTTAGTTCACTTTTATGATAAATAATACTGACTTCTCTAGCTGGTGAAGGCTCTTTAAAATGTCTTAAGTTTGTATTTAATTTTTCTTGAACATCTAAAGTATGTAAGTAAGGAAGAAGTGTCATTCCCATACCTTCATTAGACAGTTTTATTAAGGTTTCTATACTTCCGCTTTCTAACTGAAAATGATCATCAGTTTGATTTTTAAAGGATTTACAAAGATTAATTACTCCATCTCTAAAACAATGACCATCTTCTAAGAGTAACATGTCTTCAATATCTAAGTCTGATACTTCAATTGTTTTTTTATCTCTTAGTCTATGACTATTTGGTATGTACGCTACAAATGGCTCGTAATAGAGAACACGCTCTTTAATATTGTCACTTTCTAAAGGAGTAGAAGCAATAGCTGCATCTAAATGACCATCACTTATACGTGTTATGATTTCTTCGGTTGTGAGTTCTTCAATCTTTAGTTTTACTTTAGGATACTTTTTAATAAAATTGTTTAAAAACATAGGTAAGAGTGTAGGCATAACCGTTGGAATAATGCCTAATCTAAATTCGCCACCAATAAACCCTTTCTGCTGATCTACAATATCTTGAATACGATCAGCTTCATTAACTATATTTCGTGCCTGGAAAACTATTTTGCGCCCTACATCAGTTAACTCAATAGGTTTTTTTCCTCTATCAAAAATTATGATATCTAATTCATCTTCAAGTTTTTGTATTTGTGTACTTAATGTTGGTTGTGTTACAAAGCATTTTTCTGCAGCCTTTGTAAAATTCTTATGTTCAGCTATCGCTAAGGCGTATTTTAATTGTGTAATTGTCATAACTATTCATTTAGACTATAAAAGTATAAAAACTATTCATAAAAACTATAGTAAAAACGTATTAATTGTAATGTAATTTTGAATAGATAAAAAATATAAGATTATGATATTAAATAGTATAGGTTTAGATACCAAAAAAACTAAAGAATTAGCTGATGATTTAAACCAGTTATTAGCTAATTTTCAATTGTATTATCAGAATTTAAGAGGTATACATTGGAATATAAAAGGGCGCGCATTTTTTGATTTGCATGTTAAATTTGAAGAATTATATACAGATGCAAATTTAAAGGTAGATGAAATTGCGGAACGTATTTTAACTCTAGGTGCTACACCTTTGCATACATTCGCAGATTATACAAAAGCTGCTAAAGTACCAGTTGGGAAAAATATCTCTAAAGATGAAAATGCAGTAGAACTTATTGTAGCTTCTTTAAGGGAATTATTGAAAATGGAGCGTGCTATTTTAGAAACTTCCGGAGATGCTAACGACGAAGGTACAAACTCTATGATGAGTGATTTTATTACCGAACAAGAAAAAACGGTATGGATGATGAAAGCTTGGTTAGGAGAAACCGTTTAGTACATAGAAAAAAACCTTCAGGAATCAACCTGAAGGTTTGCTATTAATCAATTTACTAACTTAATTGAAGCGTAGATGCAATAATTAATTTTAATCACAGTCACGTTCAAACCCTAAAAACTCGTTGTTAGATTCTAATAAAACACGCCCTTCATTACATTGAAAAACTGTCCAATCTAATTGAGATATCATGTCATGAGGAGCAGTATCTATACCAAAAAAGACAAATACTTCACCTGTAGAAGGATTAGAAGATAAACTCCAAGTACCATTAGCTGCAGCGTCGTTAGATCCTTCATTGAAGATTTCTAATGTTCCATCTTGAGAAAACTGTACGTACTCAGCATTTACAGTATTGTAAAGACTAGTTGTCATATACCATTGGCATTCTAATAAATAAGCAAATATATCTTGCTCACTACATTCGTTCGGGTTGTTGTCACAGTCAACAAAATTTTCAGAATCAAATCCTGCACATTCGGCATAACAAGCATTAGGAAAAGTAATTGTTTCTGTCACACCATTTGGAGTTGTATATTCTACACATACTGGATCTACAGGAGTGTTTTCACATTCATCACATTCACCAGGATTATTATCGTCTTCACATACTACAACATTATCTTGGGTGAAACCTGCGCACAAAGCATAGCACATATTTGGAAAAACAGTTACTATAGTTTCTCCTGAAGGTGTCGAGTATTCAATACAAATTGGTTCAATTGGAGAATCTTCACATTCTTCACATTCATCATTACCATTATCATCAAAACAATCTTCTAAAAGATCTTCTAAACCTTGAGGACTATTTATGGTAACAATTTCACCATCATCCTCTAACGTTACTGTAAAAGGGTAAACAAAATCAAAATAATAGGCGTCATATAATGAGTTATCTAATTCTTCTTGAGAGTTTATTGTTAAAGTCTCATTATTATCAGTTATGATTGTTATCGGAAAATTAAATGTAAAACAACCGTTTCCTCCTGGACAGTTATAGTCTTCTTCACAGTTTTCAGCAAAGTCATCTTCTGTAAATCCATTACATTCTGCATAACAAGCATTAGGATATGTAATGATAAATGTTTCACCATTTGGATCAGAAACTTCAACACATACAGGGTCATAAACTTCAAAACATTCACAAGGTTCTATAGTATCAAAATCACAACTTTCTAATAAGTTTATAAAATCATTTTCGTTGTTAATAGTTACAATTTCTATAGCATTTGTAGCTTCGTTATATGTTTCTACATCAAAAGGGAATGCTATGCCGTTAACATATAAATCTTCAGTAGAGTTGATGATAACATCTATTAAGGCATCTAAATCATCTACTGTTACTGTAGATCCATTATTAAAAGATAAGTCTAAAGGGTATACAAAATCAAAGCAAAAATCGAAAACTACATTTCCTACAGGATTTTCAAATTCATCTAAGCTACCATCATCATCAAATTGTGTTCTCAGTTGGTTTAGAGCAGTGGTTATAGATTCACTTTCTTCTGTTAATTGTTGATCCTCGATTACAGATTCATCATTGGTACAAGAAACAAATACCATAAAAGCCATGGCAATGCTAAATAGTGTAAATTTAAATGTCTTCATTTTTGTTAAAATTTATAAAGTTAAAACTATGTTGTCGAGGTTAATCAGAAGTAAGACAACTTATAATTTAAAAACCCTACTTTTTCTTCAAATTATTTTTTTCATAGTTTTGAGTGTTCAATCAAAATCCTGAATGTCTAAAGATAGTCGCAATATTTGTCACTCAAAAACTTTTGAGCTTGTCTATAAAACTTATGCAAAAGACATGAGGCGTTTTCTTTTTTATAAAACTCAAGATGTTGATAATGCTGAAGATATATTACAAGATGCCTTTGTGAAACTTTGGAATAATTGTAGCAAAGTAGATTACGACAAAGTAAAAAGCTATTTATATACTATTGGTAATAATATGTTTTTAAATGAAAAAAAACATGAAAAAGTAGTTAGAATCTACAATGAACAAAATAAAAAATTTGACACTAATGAATCCCCAGAATTTGTAATGCTTGAGAAAGAATTCATGGAAAAACTTGAAAATACCATCGCAACATTGCCAGAAAAGCAACGAGAAGTATTTCTATTAAATAGAATTGAAAAGAAAAAATATAAAGACATTGCAGAAATGCTAAATATCTCAGTAAAGGCTGTAGAAAAGCGTATGCATCTTGCTTTAATAACCATGAGAAAAGAAATAGGAAATGTTTAATTGACCAAAGAGGTAGGGTTTTTAGTCTTTAAGTTGTCTTAAGTATAGATAAAAAATGGAAAATCAGAATTCAAATATAGAAAAGGATACGTTTTTAGCTCAATGGCTAGAGGGAGACATCTCTGATGCAGAGCTGAAAACTCTAGTTAGTGAAGATGATTTTAAAACCTATCAGAAATTGAAAAAAGGTTTTGGAATTTCTGAACAATTAGATGGATCTATTGATGAAAGCTTCTCTAAAATACAACAACGCATTACCAATAAAACTCCAAATGTTCTACCACTTTATAGAAGTTGGACAATAGGTATAGCTGCTTCCTTCGTTTTACTTTTTGGCTTGTTTTCAATTTTCGGAAATAGCAACATCATTATAGAAACAGGTTTTGGAGAAAGCAAAATTGTTACACTTTTAGATGGTTCTGAAGTGATTTTAAATTCAAAATCTAAACTTAGTTATAATGACGAAGATTGGAAGGAAAATAGAACACTTAGCTTAGATGGAGAAGCTTTTTTTAAAGTTCAAAAAGGTAGCACATTTACTGTAAATACTAATAACGGATCTGTTACAGTTTTAGGAACACAGTTTAATGTAAATTCTACAAACGATTTCTTTGATGTAGTTTGTTATGAAGGTAAAGTAAAAGTAAAGACTACTCAATCAGAACATGTTTTGCTACCAAGTAATTCTGTTAGAAAAATAAATGGACATCCATCAGAGTCATCGATTACACAGCTTATTAGGCCTACATGGATTGCAGGAGAAAGCACCTTTAAGAGTGTGCCTGTACGTTATGTTATTTCGGCTTTAGAAAGTCAGTATAATATTAAATTTGATACTGACGCTATTGATGATACAACAATATTCTCTGGTAGTTTTCCGCACAATAATCTCAAAGTCGCTTTAAAAACCGTTTTTGAAACTCTTCACATAAAATATTTTGAAAAAGAAAAACGTAACATTAAACTGAGGTATTAAAGATGAGGTTAATCTATATCTTTGTCTTAATGTTACTCCCATTATCAGCCTTTTCGCAAGAAGAGGCTTTTTACATTGAATTTAAAGATGAGGTTTTAACTAATGTTTTCATTACAATTGAAGATACTTACGATGTGCTTTTTTCTTATAAAGACCATGATGTAAGTGATAAACGTATTTCGTTAAAGAAAGAGAAGCGTACACTTAGAGAAGTTTTAGAAGCAATTACGGAGCTGACAAAACTTAACTATAAAATTTTAAATAATCGATATGTCATTATAAACGAATCTTTAGAAAAAGAAACAGATTTAAATGAGCTCGATAAAGTTATAGTAAAGAGTTATTTAACTAAGGGTATTGTGAAAAATCGTAATGGTTCTTATAAATTGTATCCATCGAAACTTGGTATTTTGCCAGGTCTCACAGAATCAGACGTTTTAGAAAGTATTCAATTATTACCAGGAGTCTTAAGTCCTAATGAGACTGCTTCTGGTTTTTTTGTTAGAGGTGGAGCTTCCGATCAAAATCGATTAATTTGGGATGGTATAAACATTTATCACAAAGGTCATCTTTTTGGTATGATTTCTCCACTGAATCCAAATGTAACTTCAGAGATTAAATTTATAAATAAAGGCTCTCATGCTAGATATGGTGAACGTTTGTCTAGTGTTATTGATATGTCCTCAAACTCAGATATTTCAAAAAATATAAAAGCTGAATTAGGTTTTAATGGTATTAATGGAGATGCTCTTATAGAGGTTCCTGTTATTAAGGATAAAATGAATATTCAAGCTTCATTTAGGCGAAGCTATGTAGATGTATTAGAAACATTTACTTTTAATCCGTTGGCAGACAAAGTTTTTGAAAGTACCAAGATTAACAAATCTGAAAATGATAATAATGAGTTTTCGTTTTTAGATTATAACGTAAAGCTTAACTATAAGCCAAATAAGAATAATAGTCTATATGCAAGTGTTATTTCTATAGATAACCAATTAGATTATGTTCAGAATGACACAGAAACTAACCGTTTGTTTAATGATAAATTGGTAACAAGTAATATAGGATATGGTGTAGGTTGGAAAACGGATTGGAATGATAATATAACTCAAAATACAACGGCTTTTTTATCTGATTATAAACTGAATTATAACTTTATTACTATAGAAAATAATGAACAAGTTTCTGATTTTGAAAAGCGAAACACCATTTACGATTCTGGGATTTCTTCAGAAGTTACTATTAATACATCTAAAGCAAGTGCTATAGCATTTGGTTACCAATACACACTTAAAGATGTTTCTTATGCATTTTTAAACAGAACAAATCTTTCTTTTGTATTAGATACTGAAGATCGTACAATACAAAGCCATAGTGTATATGGAAGTTATGATTATAAGAATCCAAAATTATTTGATGTGTCTATTGGATTTCGAAGCACATACTTTAAAGAATTAGAGGCTGTAAGATTAGAACCAAGATTAGTGTTTTATAGATCATTGTTTGAAAATCTAAAATTTCAAGCCACAGCAGAAATTAAAAATCAAATTATCAGTGAGATTGACGAAACGATATTAAGTGACCTCTCATTAGAAAATAGAGTATGGAGATTGGCTGATGGAAATGAGTTTCCTATTATAAATAGTCAGCATGTATCTGGCGGATTTATTTATACAGGTAAAGATGTGAGTATAGATATTGATGCTTACCATAAAAGATTGAAAAACATTACCGCATTATCACTTGGGTTTTTAAATCCGGATAATAGTAATTTCAATATAGGGAAACAAAATGTTTTTGGAGTTGATGTTTTTATGAGGAAACGATTTAATGGTTTCAATTCATGGTTGAGCTATTCTTACAACCGCTCTAAGAGTATATTTGAAAATCTTA
Source organism: Winogradskyella sp. (assembly GCF_016744625.1). Lineage (GTDB taxonomy): Bacteria > Bacteroidota > Bacteroidia > Flavobacteriales > Flavobacteriaceae > Winogradskyella. Next base: position 33,808 of record NZ_JADGDZ010000018.1, on the reverse strand, counting down.
ATGACAGTAATGAGTTTACTTCAAAATCTAATATCAGTCATGCTATATCAACTGCATTAAGTTATCAGCTAAAGCGTTTTCAATTTGCATTAGGTTGGAAATGGCAAACAGGAAAACCATATACTATAGCGCAAGATAATAGTGATAATTTAGAATTTAATAATGGAATAAACACAGGTGAGTTACCTATTTATCATCGAATGGATTTTTCTTCGATCTATAATTTTAAAATATCTAAGCGTAATAGATTAAGAGGTAAGGTAGGTTTGTCTATTAGAAATATCTATAACAGAAAGAACTTAATAAGCAGAGAATATAGAGGTAATAATAGTTTAGACGATCCCATAGAGTTGATAGAAAAATATTCTATAGGAATAACTCCAAATTTAATGGTTAGGCTCTACTGGTAGAATCAGAAAAGAAAAAGCCATTAATTTCTTAATGGCTTTTTTATGCGATTGATTGATGATCTCTGTTTTAGAAACGAATGTTTAAATCTAGATTTTTACCTTCTACATTGAATTTTGCGTCATCATACTGAGGTGGTCCAAAAGACATTACATTGTTAGACATTCCGTAAGATTCAATTGGCATTCCATTATCTTGGAAATCCATTCTTTTATTTTCGTTTTCATCGTGTAAAGCCATTATAGCATATTCTCCAGGTAAAACGTTTTCAAATGTTACTGTGATTTTTCCGTCTTTAATTTCTGTTTCAGCAGTTTTTATACCTTTTCCTTTCATAAAAGTTTCAGAAGTGTGTAATGATAACATTACTTTTCCTGTATCATTTTTTACATTATCAATAGTAACGGAAATTGTAATGCCTTTATCTTCTTGTGCGAAGCTAAATATTGAAGTTAAAACTAGTGCGATTGTTAAGAATAAATGTTTCATGATGATTGTGTTTTAAAGGTTTGTATTTGTTTGATGATTCAAATATCCAACAAAAGTGCTCTTAAAAATAATTGTAGTTACTGAATTGTAACTTTATTAGGATGAGTTGTATTTTGTTTAGTTGAAGGTGATTAACTAAAGTAATCCTCGTGCTTTAATCTCTAAATATTTATTAATAGTATTTATCGTCAAGTGCTCTGGAGCCGTTAAAATTGACTGAATACCATGTTTTTGAAGTTCATTTACAATAAGTTTTTTCTCGTACATAAATTTTTCAGCTATAGTCTTTTGAAAAATATCGAAGGTATTAGAAGCTTCAACATTAGTTAATTTATGCAATTCTGTATTCTCAAAAAAAATAACAACTAAAAGATGGTTTTTTGCAATCGCTTGAAGATATGGTAATTGACGATGTAACGCATCTAAAGTTTCAAAATTAGTGTAGAGTAGAATTAAACCACGTTGTGTTAAGCTACGTTTTATATCTATATATAGTCTAGAGAAATCTGATTCAGAAAAATCAGTATTCACATTATATAAGGTTTCCAGAATTTTATTCATCTGTGATGGTCTGCGTTCAGCAACCACTTTATTTTCCACCTTTCTAGAGAAGGTAAACATTCCGGCTTTGTCTTGTTTTTTGAGTGCCACATTGCTAATTACTAAAGTAGCGTTTATGGCATAATCTAAAAGACTTAAGCCTTTAAACGGCATTTTCATAGCTCTGCCTTTATCAATAACACTGTAAATAGGTTGGGAGCGTTCATCCTGAAATTGATTGACCATCAATTGATTTCGCTTCGCTGTGGCTTTCCAGTTAATATTCCTTATATCATCTCCATTTACATAGTCTTTAATTTGCTCAAATTCCATGGTATGACCAATTCGTCTTATTTTCTTTAAACCATATTCAAATAGTTTGTTAGAAAATGCTAATAGCATGTATTTACGAAGTTGTAGAAATGAAGGATAGTTTGGCACCATAGCATCTTTCGCAAACTGAAAACGTCTGGTTACTAAACCAATTGGAGAGTTAACATATATATTTAAATTGCCAAAGTAATATTCGCCACGTTCTAGAGGTCTTAAGGTGTAGGTTATTTTCTTTTGATCGTGTTTTTTAAGTTGCGTATTGATTTCAAAATCACGCTTTTGATACTGAAATGGCAACTCGTCAATCAACAATAAATCTGCAATAAAGTTATAGTTGTTTTGTAATGTAATTTCAATTGGGTTATCATCACCATTACTCAATTTTTCTGGTAAAATACGTGATGCCGAAATTCCTTTTTGTTTAAATAATAAGATAAGGTCAATTACCACCAATCCTATAGCAACAAAGAATAATGCGGTTACAATACTTAATAATCCTGGATAGATGTATGCCAAGATAAACAATGCCACAAATGCCAATGCTATAAGGAAAAACCGAAAGGTTAAATAGGTATGTTTAAAGAAACGCTTCACTATCTCGGAATCTCAATCGTTTCAAGAATCTGATCTACAACTTTGTCAACTGTAAAAGCTTCCATTTCTCGTTCTGGTGTTAAGACCAATCGATGTTTTAGAACTGCTTTTGTACAGCGTTTAATATCATCTGGTGTTACAAAATCTCTACCACTTATAGCTGCATTTGCTTTTGCAGCATTTAATATGGCAATTGAGGCTCTAGGAGATGCTCCTAAATATAAATTCGCATTAGTACGTGTATTGTTAACAATTGAAGCGATATAATTTAAGAGATTGTCTTCTACTACAATTTGTTTAATTAGGTTTTGGTACTTCTTAATAGCAGCAGCAGATAGTACAGAAGATATGGTGTTAAAATCCATACTGTCCTGTCTATGATGATTATCAACTAATATTTGAACTTCATCTTCTAAAGATGGATAATCAACTTCTATTTTAAATAGAAAACGGTCTAATTGTGCTTCAGGTAGGCGATAGGTTCCTTCTTGCTCAATTGGGTTTTGGGTTGCAAACACTAAAAATGGTAGTTCCATCTCATAACGTGTGCCATCCATTGTGATTTGGCGTTCTGCCATCACTTCAAACAAAGCAGCTTGCGTTTTTGCTGGTGCTCTGTTAATCTCATCAATCAACACAATATTAGAAAAGATTGGTCCTTTTTTATATTCGAACTCGCTAGTTTTTACATTGAAAATTGAAGTTCCTAAGATATCACTAGGCATTAAATCTGGTGTGAATTGAATTCGACTAAAATCTACATCCATAGTTTTTGCTAATAACTTTGCAGTAACTGTTTTTGCGACACCAGGAACACCTTCAATTAAAGAGTGGCCATTAGTTAAAATAGAAATGATTAAGAGTTCAATCATTTCATTTTGTCCAACAATAAATTTCGCAATTTCTTGCTTAATATCTTCAACACTATCTTGAAGCGGTTTGAGGTCTAAACGACTTTTAAAATCTTCTGATGTGTTTTCAGTAGTTTCATTAGGTGTATTAGTTTCACTATGATTTGTCTCATCTAAGTTTTCTGATGATGGTGTGTCTTGATCTTCCATTATAGCTTATGTTTTGTAAAGTGTTCTATTTTTTTATTCAGTTCTATGAGCTCTTGCTCAGTATGATTTGTTTTCGATTTCAAAAAGACTAAGTAATCGACTAAGGTTTTGGTTGTTTCTTTTGTGTTACTCGATTTAGTGGCTAATTTTTCTATAAAACTAGGGTTGAATTGATTGGTGTCTAAGTAGTAGTTAGTTCTTACAAACTCTAGGAAATATTGAGTTTTCTTTTCAATAATATTAGTAAAATCACCATGCTGATAATACAATTCTCCAATAGTTCTTGTAAAATCTACAGTAGCATTGTCTAGTTTTTTTATCACAGGAATAATCCGTTGTACGCGTTTACCTCTGAAAATGACAAATAAAATTAAGCCTAGCATACTAACGTAAAAAGCCCATTTCAATGCTGTGTTTTGTAGAATGTAACGTAACGGACTTGTAATCACTTTACGTCCGCTTTTATAATTATTATCCCAAATAATTTGTTGTTTTGGTAGATAGGATAAAACCGTTGCAGCATAATCTTCTTTATCATCCATGAGATGGTAATTGGTAAATGCAAAAGGATTGGTGTGCAAAATAAATTGACCATTGTTTTCACCAACTGCTACTTTTATAAAGTTGGCATTGGTTTGTTCAATATCGTCTTCATCTTTAGTTGTAATAGTTCCTAAAATTGTAGTTTTTAATGTGTCTATAGAAGTAAAGTGACTGTTTTCAATAACATCGTTAAATAATCTATTATTTTTTTGAAGACTTGGGCTTGTAAATTTACTCTCAGATTCTTTTTTGTACAGATTAGTGTATTGTCGTGTTATACCAATGTTAATAGAGTCTAAAACATTTCCATAAGCATAAGTACTACTAATAAAAACGGAATTTCCTTTTTCTACAAAATTTAGTAAAGCATTAGATTCTTCTGAGTCAAAGGAGATGCGATTATTAATAAGCACTAAAGTTTTCTGAGTTGTTGTGTCAACTTTCTTTAAGTATTGATATATAGATTCTTCTGAAGTTAACATGTCTTCATCCGAAAAGGTTTCTAACTCATTAAAAAGCACATAGCAGCCCAAAGGTATCTTATCTGCTGCAGAGAATGAATCGCGCCAGTTTAATGCTTTTGGTTTGGTAACTTCAGCAATCATCATAAAAACAATCACTGCACCAATAATATAGAGCGCTATTTTAGAACGCTTATCCATGTTGTACTGTTTTTATAAGTTGATTAAAATCGTCTTTGTTTTTATTGAAACTTGCTTCGTCAATCGGAAATTCTCCATACCATACATAGTCGTAGATATAAGAAACACGTTTAAACAATGCTTTCAATTTTGAGTCTTTTATTTCATTGAGATAGTCTGAATTAGTCTTATCGAAATGCCATTCAATAGTTTTTTTATTTGCTAAAGATTTTAAAGATTTAAGATAGAGATAGCGTGTTGCTAATCTGTAATTATTTTCTTTCAGTGCTTTAGTTATAAGTTTATCAAAATCAATTTGTTCAATGTTTTCTTCAACATAGCTAAATCCATCGATGGTTTTGTTTTCAGTTTTAAAGACAGAACTCACTGGGTTTTGTAGTAAAAATTTAATCAGTAAGTATAATACGATTAAACCGAGTAATCCATAGACAATGTATTCTAAGGTCTTGTAATCAACAAAATCAATGTCGAATCCAAAGAGGTCACTCATCCAATTGAAAAATTTTCTAAGAATGCGTTGCATTAAGTTAATGCCACCAGTATCATTTATAGAATAATTAAAATCATCACTTGCATAATTGTCTTTAAAGTTGTCTTTAAAATAGGTGACATCAATATTTGAAGAATCTCTTTTAACAATGACATCTTGAGCCCATAGTATAGACGAACCAAATATGGTCATTATATATGTATTGATATGTCTGAGTTTCGATTTACTCATTAATACCAATTTGATCTATTTTCTTTTGAAGGAAACCATTGTACTTTACTTCGTTAATGTTGTAGTAAAGAATTCCATAAGCCAATTGCGATAGGGCTTGAGTGTATATAAACGATAATAGAAACATAGCAAAGCCAAATGTAAACACCAAAGTTGCAAATGTATTTGTTGTTAGGTCTATGCTACTTTCAACAGAAAAGTAAACATAAATACCAATGATAACACTTGGTATAGAAACGATAAGTGCAGAAATCATAAGGTTAAGAATACCGATAACCAAACCAAATAAGACAATGCGCCAAAACTGAGAGAAGGTGAAATCAAAACCTTCAGAAATAGCTTCGCCAAAACTTTTCTTAGAAGAAAATATGGACATAAAGGTTAATCCAAAAACAGCAGCTAATGTAAAACTTAGTCCATACTGTACAATCATTCCTAAAAGTGGAATAAATGAAATCATTACTGAAATAGCTAAATAGACACCATACATTAAGGCACCAATGAGAATGAATACTATTATGGTTCCAAGATTATTTAAGATGCTTCTCCAGATATTTTTAGAGTCTATTTCTCCATCATTATTGGCATATTCAGCGACATAAGCACTAGAAAAACTATAATTGATTAATGAGGTTACAAAGACAATTAATAAAAGAATCACCACACCAGCAATAAAATAGCTTTCGGTTTCTACGTTGTTACTCATTCCAAATCTAAAATCTCTACTCGCTAACCCCATAAAACCTGTGACTAACAAATACGAGCAAATGAGTGTAAGAATAATGCTTATAGCATTATATCTAAGGTATAAGTTAGTGTATGCTTTAAAATTATGTTTCAGGAAAAGAAAATAAGTGTTTATAATATCTCCAAACGTACTTCTAGTTCTTAATTCAATATACTTTTCGTTCACGTTATTTGGGATTTGGGTATTAATTGTGATGTATTTCGATTGCGCTCAGCATGATTTACTTTATTCAAAGCTATTGGATAAATAATATAATAATATACTATAACAAAAAGTGAAATAAAAATGATACCATAAGCTAAAAACGAAGGCATTTGTTCACCATATCGTGTAATAAAGCCTTCAATAAAGCCAGCGATGATAAAAAACGGAATAGTGCTTACCACTATTTTAAGGCCATCTTTAGCACCTTTCATAAAAGCAACGCGTCTCGAATAGGTTTTGGGAAACAAGAAACTATTGCCCATTACTAAGCCTGCACAACCAGCAATAACAATAACCGAAATTTCTATTGTACCATGCAACCAGACTGTTGAGGTCTTTTCTAAAATACCGTAGTTGTAAAAGAAGGTTATGAATGCTCCAAGCATTATTCCATTGCTAAATAGTACATAAATAGTACCAACACTAAAGAACACTCCAAGTGCAAATGCAATAATTGCGACTCTAATATTATTTATCGTAATACCTAAAAAGGTACCAATATTACTGCCACTTTTATAAACAGCCATTGGTTCTCCTTTTTCAATATTTTCGATGGTCATATTAACATAAGAATCACCAAGAATTAGTCTTATAAACGAATCATCATTTAATGTTGAAACGACACCAATAATAACTGCAGACATAAAAATTAAGAATGCATAAAGCAAGGTTTTATGGTATTGATAAAAGAAAAGCGGAAACTCATCTCTCCAGAACGAAATAATCTTGTTTTTAGATTCCTTTTTAGTAATATAAATCTTTTGATGTGCTTGCGAAGCCAACGAATTTAGGTACAATAAGGTCTTGCTCTCTGGATAGTAAGTCTGAGCATAAGATAAATCGTTAGTAAGTTGTATATAGTAAGAAGCTAAGTCATCTGGATTTATTTTCACATTATTATCTAATGCGTTTTCAAAACCAATCCATTTTTCTTTATTTTGCTTCACGAAAGATGCCTCGCGCATAAATCATTTTAATTTAAAACGAATATACATTTCAATGAGCAAATTAGCAATTAACACTGCACAAAATGTTAACCTAAATTACAAGTTAATTGGTTTAGGAGAACGTATGGTAGCTTTCTTAATTGATGGTGTTATTTTAATTACTTACATGACCATAATGGAAAACCTAATTTCCATTTCAGAAATATTTGATGCTGATGGTTGGACAAGACGTGGTTTCCTAGGTTTGTTTACATTACCTGCTCTTTTTTATTCGGTAATATGTCATATCGTTTTTGGTGGACAAACTATTGGAAAAATGATTATGAAAATTAAGGTGGTAAGTGTAGATGGTTCGCCAACAGAATGGTACAACTTTTTTGTACGATGGATGCTTAGAATTGTGGATTTATGGATATTCTCACCATCTATAGGCATCTTAAGTATTTTATTGTCAGACAAAAAACAGCGTGTAGGAGATGCAGCAGCAGGAACTATTGTTATTAGTGTGAAGAAAAAGCACAAAATATCAAGTACAATTCTCGAAGATATTAATGATGACTATGAACCTGTATTTAGTAATGTTACACAGTTAACAGATAAAGATGTTAGGATTATAAAAGATGCATATACCATATCGAGGAAGAACAATGATTTTAAGACATTGACTATACTTAAAAATAAGATTTGTGATACATTACAAATTGAAACGAAGTTGTATGATGTTCAGTTTATAGATACTATTTTAAAGGATTATAATTACTATACTCAGAATATGTAAGCAGAGAATCAAATTTGCATTTAGCAAAATTGTATGAATCGCTTATCCCGAACTTGTTTCGGGATCTCACAAATAAGAGAAACAAACTATGTTTATCCAAACCATTGATATTTTAGGAACCATAGCCTTCGCTATTTCTGGCGTATTGGTTGCTATGAATAAACGCATGGACCCTTTTGGTGTCTTCATTATTGCCTTTGTCACTGCAGTTGGTGGTGGAACATTACGCGATTTACTTATTGGATATACACCAGTTTTTTGGATGAAAGATATGCTTTTTATCTATGTTATTGCAGCTGCTGTATTTCTTGCTGTAGTGTTTAGAAATCAAATAAAACATCTTAGAAAATCACTCTTTTTGTTTGATACTATTGGTATAGGTTTATATACCGTTATCGGGATTGAAAAAGGCCTAAACGCAGACTTGCATCCTATAATTTGTATTGCTTTGGGTACTATGTCTGCCTGCTTTGGTGGTGTAATAAGAGATATACTGTGTAATGAAATTCCTGTAATATTCAGAAAAGAAATCTATGCTACGGCTTGTATTTTTGGTGGTATCACTTATTTTGTATTACGCGAATTTATTGATGATCAAAACCTAGTTTTTGTAATTGCTTTGAGTGTCGTTATTACTATCAGGTTATTGGCAGTAATTTTTAAAATTAGCTTACCTAATATTTATAAGAAAGAATAAGTCTCTTCTACAGATAATTACCAGACTTTATAGTGGTTTTTATTTGGGTGTCTTCATATTTGTGTTCAATTTCTATAGTTCTAAAATGCATCAATCTGACGAATATCATTGTATGAAAATAGCTTCAATTTTATATTTGAGTTATTAATTCAAATCTATATAATCATGAAAAATTCACTATTTAAAATTTTAGGACTTACATTACTTTTTGCTTCATTTATAACATTTGTGACATGTAGTGATGATGATGACAATCCACCTCCAGTTATAAATAAAGTTATAGTTGTTTCCAACCCAGATACGGGTATGTTTTCTTCTATAAATTTGGCTGATGGTGTACTCACGAGTTTAGGTGTTGTTACTTTAGAAGGCGAAACTGTATTGGGTATCAGAGATATTGTATTTAATCCAGCTAACGGAACTGTTTATGCGAGTTCTAAAGCAAATGACCCTTACAACGGTAAAGTTTATAGTATTAATCCTGCAACCTTAGAAGCAACTGTAATAAATGATAATGCTGATGAAGATTGGTATGCGCTTCCAGGATTAGAAATGTCTAATGGTAAATTATTTGGAACAGTGTATTGGGATGATTACGACCCAATTTATAATGAAAGCACAGGATTGATTTGGCTAAATTTAGATGGCAGTTTTATTGAGTCTAAACCTTTAATATTTGAAGACGAAAATTATTCTATCAACGAAGGTATGGCGATAGAATATGGAGCTTCTAATAATGAAATTTTAATGACTTACGGAAGTGATATTTTAGTTTCAGATATAAATGGTAATATCTCTGAAATCATAGACATAAACGGTGAAGGGTTTCCAATGGATAGTAATCTTGATTCAATTAGAACGCTTGAGACAGGTAATAATGGAATATTATATGGTATTGATAGACATGGTAATTTTGGTAGTATAAATTTAACAACAGCTGTTTTTACATATATCGCTACACTTCCTTCTGAGAAAATTGTGGCATTATCAAATATCCCAGAAACAATATTTGAATAAAACCAATTCCTATATAAAACAAAAAAGGAGACTATTATTAGTCTCCTTTTTATTCGATTTAAACTCTAACTCTTTGGAACAGGAAAACCACGATCTCGCATCAACGCTTCAATCTTAGCATCACGTCCTCTAAATTTTTTATAGGCTTCAGCAGGTTCCATTGCATTTCTAGGTGCGAATAAATACTTTACCAGTTTTGCAGCGACGTCTTTATCATAAAATCCATCTGGTGCTTCTCTAAAAGCTTCAGAAGCATCGCTGGTTAACACATCTGCCCACATATAACCATAATATGCTGTAGCATAACCTTCACCAGAAAATACATGCCCAAAATGTGGTGTTCTGTGACGCATTGGTAATTCTTTTGGCATGTTCATTTCGGCTAAAGTTTCACGCTCAAATTTATCGATATCAATATCTGTTGGATCTGCTAAATGCAATTTCATATCAATTAGGGCAGAGGCTAAATATTCAGTTGTTCCAAAACCTTGGTTAAAGGTAGATGCTTTTTTGATTTTCTCAACCAACGAAGCAGGAATTGGTTTTCCTGTTTCATGATGCACCAAGAATTGGTTAATTACTTTGTCTGTAGATAACCAACGTTCTAATAGTTGCGATTGAAACTCAGTATAATCTCTTACACCACCTTGTAATGTTGGATATTTTACATCTGCAGAGAAGAAGTGGAGCGCATGACCAAACTCATGGAAAAAGGTCGTTGCATCATCCCAAGATACCAAAACAGCTTCACCAGGTGCTGGCTTTACAAAGTTAGAATTGTTAGAGGCTAAGACATTAGTCTGTCCTTCAAACGAAGTAGAACTTCTATAGGTTGTTGCCCAAGCTCCTGAGCGTTTCCCTTCGCGTGCAAAAGGATCTAAATACCAGATGCCAATATGCTTACCAGAATCTTTGTCTGTGACTTCCCAAACGTTGACGTCTTCATGAAAAACGGGTACAGAGTCTTCTGCAACTGGAGTAAACTTATAATTAAATAACTCACCAGCAGTAAAAAACATAGCTTCTGTTAGTTTGTCTAGTTGAAGGTATTGTTTAACTTCATCACTATCTAAATCGTATTTCTTTTTTCGAACTTTCTCAGCATAGTATCTATAATCCCAAGGTTCAATAGTAATATTATCTCCAAGTTCGTTAGCTACAGTTTGCATATCTACAACTTCTTCTTTTACTCTTGCAATTGCTGCAGGCCAAACTGCCATCATTAAATCCATAGCATTTTCAGGGTTTTTAGCCATACGATTTTGTAATCTCCATTCTGCGAAATTGTCGTAATCCATTAAACCAACACGTTCTTTACGTAGCTTTAGTATTTCTGCAATTAATGCATTGTTATCATATTCATCTCCATTATCACCACGAGAGTAGTAATTTGCCCAAACTTGTTTACGTAAACTACGTTCTGTAGAATAGGTTAAAAACGGATCCATTGAAGAACGTGTATTGGTAATCGCATATTTACCATCTTGTCCTTTGTCTGTTGCTATTTTGGCTGCCGATTTAATGTAACCATCTGCCAAACCACCTAATTGATCCTTGCTTAAATAGGTCACATAGTTTTCTTCGTCATGTAAAACGTTATTCCCAAATTTGGTATATAAACTTGATAGTTCTTTATTTATGGCTGCGTAACGTTCCTTCTTCTCGGCATCTAGGTTGGCACCATTCATTTCAAAACCTTTATAGGTTAAATCAACCACACGTTGTGCTTGTGGCTCTAAAGGTGTTTTCTGCGAAGCATCATAAACTGTTTTTACACGTTGAAATAATTTTTCGTTCTGAGAAATTTTAGAATTAAATTCCGAAAGTTTTGGAGCTAATTCTGTTTGTGCTACTCTAAATTCTGGAGACGACACATTACTTCCCATAATGCCATAGTATGCAAATACACGATTTAAGGCTTTACCTGCACTTTCCATTGCGACTATAGTATTGTCGAAAGTTGCAGCTTCCGTGTTATTTGCAATGGCTTCAATTTCTGCTAGGTTGAGTTCCATCGCTTCTTCCATAGCTGATTTTATGGTGTCTACAGATAGTTTGTTAAAAGCAGGAACACCTTCGTAAGGCCCTGTCCATTCTTGGATAAGTACATTATCGCTCATTAATTTTTCGTTTGCTTCTGTGTTTTCTTTGCAACTTGCAAATAGAATGACGCTGCCTAGAACGGCAACTTTAATTGATTTAGAAATCATGGTTTGTTAGTTTTTCGGAATTACGAAAACAAGGTATTAAAAAATGAAAAGAAGACTCTTAATTATTTTATAATTTCTACTTTTCTGATATATACATTTTCTAGTGGCCAATCTCCTTTATCGGTTTCTACAGCATTAATTTTATCCACGACATCCATACCGTCTATTACTTCTCCAAAAACCGTATAATCTTTATCTAAATAATCTGCTCCCCCTTTTCGATGAATAATAAAAAACTGAAATGGTGATGCTAATTTATAGGCGTTTTCAATTTCACTACTAGGCATGGATATAGCACCACGTTTGTGTGTGAATCCGCGTTTGGTATCTGGAGGCAATAAATACTTACCAATCTTTCGTCGCTTCTTATATAAATCTACAGCATCACTACTTCCTCCTTGTATTACAAAATTCTTTACCACGCGATAAAATTGTGTGCCATCATAATATTTACGTTTTGTGAGATAAATAAAATTGGCGCGATGAAACTTTGTTTTCTTATAAAGAAGAATATCAATGTTTCCGAAATCTGTAGTGATTCTTATTTTATTTTCCTTGTGTTCCTTTTCATAATCTAAAAAGAACTCCATAGCATTTTTATTGGTAAGCTTAGGAAATCCTGAAACGTTTGCTTTTTGAACTGTGTCAGTTTTTATAACTAACGAATCTTTAACAACTGTTGTATTTGTTTGTTTTGAAGTTTGCTTATCTTCACAATTAAAGAATAAAAGTAAAATACATACAACTAATAGAACTCTCATAAATGGTTTTTGATACGTTTTTAGAATCTGTAGTAAAAATAGAACATCTCGAGCTTTTTGGCGAAACATCTCACGCTAAAATGTCTCCACCATATCGTATAGAATTAGCAGAAAAAATGAAAACTAAAGCTAAATCAGCTAAGAAAGCTGGCGTTTTGTCTTTATTTTACCCTAATGCTGAAGGTGAAACGTATTTAGTATTAATTCTGCGTAAAACTTATAAAGGAGTACATTCAGCACAAGTTGGATTTCCTGGAGGCAAATATGAGTATGAAGATAAAGACTTAATGATAACAGCAATTCGTGAAACAGAAGAAGAGGTTGGTGTGCCAGAAAAATTAGTAAATGTTATAAAAACCATGTCTCCTTTATACATACCTCCAAGCAATTTTATGGTGCATCCATACCTAGCAATATCAGAAACAACACCAAATTTTATTAAACAAGATGAGGAAGTCGAAGCTATTATCGAGGTAAAACTAGCGGATTTTTTAAACGAGGTGAATACCATAACAACAAGAGTACCAACATCTTTTAATGTAGAGGTTGATGTACCAGCATTTATTTTAAATGGTCATATTGTTTGGGGAGCTACTGCAATGATGCTTGGAGAAATAAAAGACTTGCTAAAACAGGTTTTATAGTAAATACTCAAAACAGATAGATTTAAGGTTTTTCTACTGGTTCTTTTTTCCTTTCTCTTTGTTAAAATTTTAAACCGTAGCTTAAATTATGCTTGAATATTTTGCCTAGATAGAGAAAAGAATAACTGTCTATAAAATTCCCGAAATCTACCTGCTTTGAGTATATCTTATTTGTTACATTTGTAACTGACTAAAATTGAACACTGACTATGGGATTATTCAAAAAGAATCCTTTCGGACATATACTTTTTGTAAAAAAATGGCTGATAAGAATCTTAGGCGTTGCGACACACAGACGCTTTAGAGGTTTTAATGAATTACAGGTTGAAGGTTCTGATATAATTAAGAATTTACCTGATACTAATGTGTTGTTTATATCCAATCACCAGACGTATTTTGCTGATGTAATTGCGATGTTTCATGTGTTTAATGCGAGTTTAAGTGGTCGCTTAGATAACATTAAGAATGTAGGTTATCTGTGGAACCCAAAATTAAACATGTATTATGTTGCAGCTAAAGAAACCATGAAATCTGGTTTACTGCCTAAAATCTTTGCCTATACAGGTTCAATTAGTATAGAACGTACATGGAGATCTCAAGGAAAGGATGTGAATCGTCAGGTGAAAATGAGCGATATCACCATGATTAAGACAGCTTTAGATGATGGTTGGGTAGTGACTTTTCCACAAGGAACAACAACACCATTTAAACCCATTAGAAAAGGTACAGCACATATCATTAAGACATATCAACCTATCGTGGTTCCTATTGTTATAGATGGCTTTAGACGTTCTTTTGATAAAAAAGGACTTCGAATAAAAAAGAAAAACATTTACCAATCTTTTGAAGTAAAAGAACCTTTACAAATAGATTACGAAAATGAATCTATTGCTGATATTGTAGAAAAGATTGAATACGCTATAGAGCAACATCCTTCGTTTCTAAAAGTGATTCCGCAAAAAGAATTAGAAGAAAAAGAGCGCTTAAATAAAGAGCTTAGAGATTGGTAAACAAGTCTTGTTGTAAAACGCTATCTATTCTACTTTTAAATAGATATTTCTCGTCTACATGCAAAGCCAATATTTTATAAGCTCTTTTGATACCATAAAGACCATTTAGGGTTTGTTCATGTTTCAGTTTTATAACTAAGTTATGACCTTCTAAATCTCCTAATAACGATAACTTCCTAGTTGTTTTATTTAACTCAATATCTTTTGTAGATAATTCTATAGATTCAATATCTTGAATATGGATTGTAGTTTCATTCATAATACCATAACGAAGATAGATCACGTCATCTTCTATAAGAATTGGTCTTTTAAGCATTGATTTTAAAAATCCAAGAATTTGAATTCCAGAATAGACACTTATTCCAGTTAAAATCCAAGCTGCAGTCGTATTCCATTTAGATAATAGTAAATGAAACGTTACAGTTTCAATAGCGGTTAAAAATAGCAAGGCAATTAAAAGTCCTATTGTACCACTGTCTTTATGGTATGAGAATTCGTTGGGTTTTAGTGTTCTTTTTTTCCAATTAATAAATCCATAATAGAACACAGCAATTTCAGTAACAAAAGGAGTAGCAGCAACTTTTGGAAGAATCTCAGAACAGGTTGCCTTTATAGTTGTGAAAAAGTCGTTAGATATATTTTGTGTATTCAATTTATAGAGACGTCTAGCTTTTATAATCTTATATATAATAAACGATAAGATAGAGAATTCTATAACTGGCAGTACCCAAGTTTTAAATAGACCTAAATAATATTGATTTTCTGAAGGAAGAATAAGTGAACAGACAATAACTCCAAGAATAATAAAAGGAACAATTGTTGTTTTTAGAATTGATGTCTTACGAATTAGTAAAAAATAAATAAGTGGTGTTGTTAACAATAAATCTATAGTTATTGCTATACTTAATGTATTAGAATTTGCTTCAAAAAGTGATGAATAGGTGAGTAGAACCATTGATGTAATTAAGAGCAATGGTATTGCAAAGATGATTAAGCTTTTTTGAACGTTTAAAGTTTTATTCATGCTTAATTTATTTTCAATTCTACTAGACTTCAAGTTTTTTAAGCTCGTCGTAATTTCTATTAAGACGTTTTAATAGCACTCCATAAATTAGTCTATAGAATAACCAAAGCAGTATTAAAAAAATTCCTGCTACTAGTATTATAAATCCATATAACACTAACATTTGATTAGTGCTAAACTCAATTATTTGCTGATGAAACTCTGGGTTTTCATTATACTCAAAATAAAGAGAAAGCGGTATAGATAGAAAAATCATTGCTAAGTTAAAAATCACATAGTACTTAATTACTTTTCGTGTTTTTAGAATGTTCTCCATTAATTTTTTTGCACTATCTGTAGAAGAAATCGCCTTATAAGATTTGAAGAGTAAATAAATGAATAAGAGAATTACTATGTAACTGAGTATGCTGAGTCCTAAAAATAGTGGATTCTCATAACTCGTTTCTAACTTTTCTTTAAAGTTTGAAGATAAAAAGTAGGGAAGGATTCCTGCTAAAAGCCAAAAGGCTAATTCTGCAATACTGATATAAAATAACGTCTTTACAATCGAAGACGATTTTTTATGTAACATTGGGTAGATGTCTGAGTCAGAATAACTTTTAAATTCTGTATTTCCACTGTTCCAGTCTTTTTTTAATAAATCTAATTCATCCATAGTTTTACGGATTTAATATTGTTCTTAATTTCTTTTTTACACGATTCATTTTCACTCGTGCATTGACTTCACTAATACCTAAAGTCGCGCTTATTTCTCTATAGTCCTTGTCTTCTAAATACAGAAACACTAAGGCTTTTTCAATATCGTTTAATTGATGTACTGCTTTGTATAAGAGCTTTAATTGTTGCTCTTCAGTATCATCGTATTCTTCTGCTTTTATTTTAAATTCAACAGTATCAAACTCTTGTGTGTTGATTCTGCGTTTGGATTTTCTATACAGTGTTATAGCTGTATTTAAACCAACGCGATACATCCATGTGCTAAATTTAGAATCACCTCTAAATTTAGGATATGCTCGCCATAACTGAATTGTTATTTCTTGGAACAAATCGTTATGAGCATCTGCATTGTTGGTATATAAACGACATACCTTATGTACAATGTTTTGATGCTTTTGCAACTGTTCTACAAAACTATGTTCGAGTTCTTTGTTCAATTGATGAAATTGGTTAGTTACCTAATTAGTAGTATTACTTTAAGTATTGTTACAAAAATATCCGACTATAGTTTTAAGTTCTGTATTTACTTAGTAAATCCGTATCTTTGCAGTCCTAATTTCAACTGTTATTTTATGAATATTCCCAAGTCAAATCTGCCTAGAATCTTAATTATAGGAGGAGGTTTTGCTGGTATAAATTTAGCGAAAACCTTAGCTAATAAAAATATTCAGGTTGTATTAATTGATAAACATAATTATCATACGTTTCAGCCTTTGTTATATCAGGTTTCTAGTTCTGGGTTAGAACCAGATTCTATTGCATACCCTTTGAGGAAAATTATAAAAAAGCATAAAACGTCTTTTTTTCGTTTGGCTGAAGTCGAGCAGATTTTACCAGAAGACAAGCAAGTTTTAACCAGTATAGGAGCTATATCTTATGATTATCTCGTACTTGCTACTGGCACAAAAACCAACTATTTTGGTAATAAAGGCATTGAGGACAACAGCATGCCAATGAAGACGGTTCCTCAAGCTCTAAACATAAGAAGTCTTATTTTACAAAATTTTGAAAAAGCAGCAATCGCGGATTCAAAAGAAGAACGAGAAGCCTATCTAAATTTCGTTATAGTAGGAGGAGGACCAACAGGTGTGGAACTTGCAGGAGCTATAGCTGAGCTTAAAAATAATATTTTGCCAAGAGATTATCGAGATTTAAATGCTATTGATATGTGTATTCATCTACTCGAAGGTGCAAGTAGAGTGTTGCCACCAATGAGCGAACATGCCTCTAATAAATCAGCTCAATTTTTAAAAGATCTTGGCGTGCAAGTGCATTGCAATACGTTTGTAAAAGATTATGATGGTTTAACGGTAACAACAAATTCAGATTTGGTATTGCAATCCGAAACTTTAATTTGGGCAGCTGGTGTTACTGGAGCTCCAGTTTTAGGACTAAATGCTGATGCTTTAGTAGAAAACGCTAATAGATATTCAGTTAATGAGTATAATCAAGTTGAAAGTTATTCAGATATTTTTGCTATTGGAGATATTGCTTTAATGACTTCAGAAGAATATGAAAGAGGGCATCCTCAAGTAGCACAGCCAGCAATACAACAAGGAAAATTATTAGGGAAAAATCTATTAAGACTAATAGATAAAAAACCACTAAAGCCTTTTATATATAAAGATAAGGGCTCAATGGCGACTATTGGTCGTAATAAAGCTGTTGTAGATTTAAAGGCTTACAAGTTTGGAGGTTTTTTTGCTTGGTTTATTTGGATGTTTGTTCACTTAATGTCTTTAGTAGGTTTTAGAAATCGTGTGATTGTATTGTTCAATTGGACGTATAATTACATCAATTTTGATAAAGCTGCACGATTAATTATTAGACCTTTTAAAAAGTAAGTTTTACTAATCCTTAAGTTTAAGAATACCGATAACAATGAGATATTGTGCTACTGCATAAGTCACCATAATACTAATATTAGACCAAGGAATAGGCTGGTAAAACTTATTTAATGCCAAAATACTATCGGAAACCATAAAGAATAATGCACCTAAAAAAACAAAACCATAACTAAGGATATTGACTTTGTTTTTTCTTAAATATGCTGAAGTCGCCATACTTAAAATAACGAGCATATAGACTACAACTGGGATTAACATTACACCTAAACCATCTTTTAAAAAATTGAAAAGACTTGCTGCATAGACCAATAGTAGAGCAATAAAACCAAATGGCGAAACTTTAGTGTTTCTATGTTTTAAAAATAAAAGAACATACATAATGTGTGCTGTTAAAAAAGCAACTAAACCTAGTGTAAAGAACTGCTCAGATTTATCTACAAACATTAGTAAAACATCACCTAATAAAGAAAATACTAAAGCTAAAAGTGTAAGATTTCTTATGGGCTTAGATAACGATT
The DNA here is from genome assembly GCF_016744625.1 of Winogradskyella sp. Taxonomy (GTDB): domain Bacteria; phylum Bacteroidota; class Bacteroidia; order Flavobacteriales; family Flavobacteriaceae; genus Winogradskyella. The sequence goes on along the minus strand of NZ_JADGDZ010000018.1, from coordinate 15,335 downwards.
CAGAAGTTTTAACAAATAAAAAGATAAGACTTATTACGATAGCTGGCTTTGCTATATAATGTGTATTCTGTAAAGATGTGGTACTTCCTGTTAAGAGTTCAATAAGAACAATAATGAAGAATATAATACTGAATTGTTTTTCGGTGTTGGTGAGCATGAATTAGGTATTTGACCAAATATATTCAATTCATCATTGTATTATTACAATTCAGTAAAATAGAATTCGTGTTGACTCAAAAATGCTACAAATTTGTATCACAATCAAAAAACGAACTTTTAATCATCAACCAAAATCATGAAATCAAAGATTCACAAACTCAATAAAAACAATAGAAATGCTGTGAGTAAAAAGCTAACCACAATCATCGTCTTATTTTTGACTACGCTTGCATATACGCAAACTACTATTTCTGGTAGAGTAGTAGATAACAAAAACCAACCAATTATTGGAGCCAATGTCTATTTAGATGGCACTTACGATGGAGCCACTACTTTAGAAGATGGTAAATTCTCTTTTACTACAGATGAAAAAGGGACACAAACCTTAATCATTTCATTTCTATCCTATGAGACAAAAACAATTATTAATGATGTTTCTAAACTATCTAACCTTCAAATTAAATTAAGAGAAGATGTAGAATCTTTAGATGCTGTGATTTTAAGTGCTGGTACATTCGAAGCCAATGATAATAGTAAGGTTTCCGTTTTAAAGCCTTTAGATGTTGTTACAACGGCTAGTGCATTAGGTGATTTTGTTGGTGCATTACAAACCTTACCAGGAACTTCTAATGTGGCAGAAGATGGACGCTTATTCGTTAGAGGAGGAAATGCAGATGAAACCCAAATTTTTATAGATGGTATAAGAGTATTTACTCCTTACACACCAACAGCTAATAATACTCCGACACGTGGCCGTTATTCTCCATTTTTATTTGATGGTATTACCTTTTCTACAGGAGGTTACTCTTCTGAATATGGACAAGCTTTATCAAGTGTATTACTTTTAAATACTATTGATGAGCCAGTTCAAGAAAAAACAGATATTGGTATAATGACTGTTGGAGCTGCTCTTGGGAATACTCAAAAATGGGAAAAGTCGTCTTTAAGTTTTAATGTGTCTTATATTAATCTTGCACCATATTTAGAAGTTTTTGAAGATAGAAATGAATGGCAAACACCATATCAAGGCGCACAAGGCGAAACGGTTTTTAGACAAAAGTTGAATAATGGAATGCTTAAATTTTATGCTGCTTTTGATACGTCTAAATTCAAATTAACTCAAGAAGATATTAACTTAGAAGATGGTTTAGATTTTAAATTGAATAATAATAACTTTTATCTTAATACTTCATATAAAGGAGTTTTGGGAAATAGCTGGACAATGACTACTGGCTTAAGCTACACTTATGCTAAAACTGAAATAGGAATTATTACTAGTGATGTTAACGACACTGAAAATTCAGCACATTTTAAATTAAAGTTAAAGAAGCGTTTTAATAGTAGATTTAAATTAAGCTTTGGAGCAGAACAATTCATTACTGATTTCGATGAAAACTTTAAAGACGGAACCATTGACGAAACTTATGGATTCAAAAATAATATTACAGCAGCTTTTACTGAAGCTGATCTAATTTTCTCAAAGAATTTAGCATTAAAGATCGGATTGCGAGCAGATCATAGTTCAATATTTAACGAAACTAATGTGGCACCAAGGGCAGCACTAGCATATAAGACATCTAAGAATGGACAATTCTCTTTGGCTTATGGTAACTTTTTTCAGAATCCAAATAGTTCAGTTTTAAAGTTTGAACAAGACTTAGAAGCCCAAAAGACGTCTCATTACATTCTTAACTATCAATATGTAAATAATGGTAAGATATTTAGAGCAGAAGCTTACAGAAAGGATTATGATAACTTAGTAAAGTTCGATACACAATTCGAAAATTTTGATACCAATTATACCTCTTCAGGAGATGGTTATGCACAAGGTGTAGATTTATTTTGGAGAGATAATACTAGTATTAAAAATGTAGATTATTGGGTAAGTTACTCTTATTTAGATACCGAACGTGATCATAGAAATTTTTCAACATCAGCACAACCTAATTTTGCTACCAATCATAATTTATCTCTTGTTGGAAAGTATTGGATAGACAGTTGGAAGAGCCAAGTTGGACTAAGCTATGGTTTTTCTTCAGGGAGACCATACACAAATCCAAACACCAATGAGTTTTTAGGTGAACGTACTAAATCTTTCAATAGTCTTAGTGTAAATTGGGCTTACTTATTAAGTCCACAAAAAATATTGTATTTCTCTGTAAACAATGTTTTAGGGTTTAAAAATATTAATGGGTATCAATATGCAGATACACCAGATTTTAATGGGCAATTTAATAGACGAGCATTAACTCCTGCAGCCGATCAATTCTTTTTTGTAGGCTTCTTTTGGACGATTAGCGAGGATGGAAAAGACAACCAATTAGATAACTTATAACATTGTAATAGTTTGACTTAGAGGTAAACATGATTTTTATCATACTTTTTACGCTAAATGTTGATTAGCTTTATAGTATAAAATTAAACGTCATGGAAGTCAAGAAGAACCCAAAAGCCAATGTAGGTCGAAACAGCAGTTTATATTTTGCTGTTGGCTTAAACGTAATGTTAGTCTTAACATATTTAGGACTTGAACATAAGACTTACGAAACAGAAGCGACTAAGATTGATATCTTAATGTTAGATGATCAATTTGATGAGGATATTCCAATAACTACGATTAACATTCCACCACCTCCTCCTCCAAAACAAGTGGTTACTGAGGCTATAACTATTGTAGAAGATGTAGAGGATGTAGAGGAAACTGTAATAGAAAGTACCGAAATAGGACAAGATGATGTTATTGAAGATCGTGTTGTTAGTGTAGAAGAAGTTGAAGTAGAGGAAGTAGAAGATGATATAGAAGTACCTTTTGCGGTAATTGAGCAAGTACCAATATTCCCTGGATGTACAGGTAATAAAGCGCAATTAAAAGCTTGTTTTCAAGAAAAAATGCAAAAACACTTGCAGAAGCATTTTAATTATCCACAAACAGCAGCAGAGCTAAATATACAAGGGAGAGTGTTTGTATTCTTTTTAATTGATAAGAATGGTAAAGCTACTAGAATTAAGAGTAGAGGTCCTGATAAACTTTTAGAGACAGAGGCAGAACGTATTATAAGTTTATTACCAAAAATGAAACCTGGTAAGCAACGTAATAAAGCAGTTAGTGTACCATATAGTATACCAATAAACTTTAAGCTTCAACAACAATAAAAGTTATTTAGAACACATAGTTTAAACTAATAGTATTGAATGTAAAACCCCTTCTTAGGGGTTTTATTATTTAAGAAATATGATAAAAATTGTAATTAGCACGAAATTTTAAAACGTCCTGCCGTAATATTAACAGATAGTGAATTAGTGATAATAGGTATGACTTTTTCTGTGAAATTGAATATACCTTCAATAAAGCCATTGTTTGAAATTTTAATACAAAATTCTTAGCAATACTTGTAATAAATTATAAATAAGGATTTTGGATAGTGTACCAATTATGAGGTAAACTATCATATTCAAATGTGCCAGAATGTTGCATGCCTATCTTTTTAAGAATTGTATTTGAAGCTATATGATTAATATCTGCAGCTCCACAAATCTCTTTTAATTGTAAATCTTTAAAGCCATAATCTAAAGAGGCTAAAGCTGCTTCAGTGGCATAGCCTTTTCCCCAAAACTGTTCTTTAAGTCTGTAGCCAATATCATAATAGTCGAATTCCTTTCTAAGATTTTGTTCAAACTTTAAGCCAGACCATCCGATAAATTCGTGCGTTACTTTATCTATTATTGCTAAACGACCAATACCATTGGTTTTGTACTGACCTAAAATATGCTGAATCGCATTTTCCGATTCTTTCAATGTTTTTACAGGATTATTACCTAAGAATTTATGGACTTCTGGATTGGAGTCTAATTCAAAAAAATCTTGCGCATCTGCTTCGGTGATTGGTCTTAGTATGAGTCGTTTTGTTTCTAGTTGAGTGATATTCATGAGTTTGATTTCTGTTTGCCGTTAGAATTCATTTAGACAAGATTAATAGTTTTACAACTGAATTATTATTGAAAATTTTAAGCCGATTCACCAATTTTACCAATAATTTTTGCTGGGTTTCCGCCTACAATGCTCAACTCAGGAACATCTTTGGTAACAACAGATCCTGCACCTATAACAGCACCATTACCTATGGTGATCGGTTTAATAATTAAGCTATTCATGCCAATAAAAACATTGTCGCCTATTACGATATCTCCCATTTCATATTCGGTAACGCCTTTTGATGATAACACCGGAAAATGATTGATAATTTTTGTGCCAGTTGTAATTGTTACGTTATCTCCAATAGTAGTTTTTGTGTTTTTTAAATTGTCAAAAAGGACATCAGTGCCAATAAACACTGATTTTCTGTTTTTGAATTTTATACCACAGAATTTCAACATTAAAGTTCTAAAACCTGGTGGTACAAAAAACTGCATAGACATATGTAAAAGCACAAATTTAAAGGCCTTCTTAACGAATGAAAATGAAAATTTATTCCACGTAGCTTTATGATTCATTGATATCTATATTTCTGTGTTTAAGGTGTTTTGCAGGTACACCAGCAACAATGCTTTTTGCTTCGACATCTTTGGTAACTACAGATCCTGCAGCAATTATAGCACCTTTACCTATATAATTTACTGAACTTGTAATCACTACATTATTACAAATCCATACTTCATCCTCAATTACTAAGGACGAGTTACTCGTAATATTATCAAAGATACTTAGATTGTCATATTCGTGTTTGTGTGTTTGGATGGTTACATTATCTGATACTGTAACATTCTTTCCAAAAGTAATTCCACCAGCATAATCTACTTCAATATTTCTAGAAAACGTGCAAGGACCATTAAATTCAATTTTGGTATTTTTAGTAGATTTGTCAAAATTTGTAATGACTACATTATTTGTAATTTCAATTTCGAAAGTTTTAAAACGCAGATAGAAATAGAGTTTTTTAATTCCTTTTATTAGAGGGAAGGTAAACAATAAAGACGTGAAAAATCGCTGTAAAACATAATCTATTTTGTAAAGGAAATTTTTCATTCTTTAGGATTTAAAAACTACAAATTTAGATACTAAAAAGCGTATTGGAAACAATAAAACTATGGTTACTAAAGTAGATATTAAATAATTCAATTCTAAATATACACCAATATTAAACAATAAATTGGCTAACACATAAAATGCAAAAATAGAAATACAAAACCGAATCAATTTGTTCTTAGTATGTGATGTTTTGAATAAAAATTTGAGTTGCAAAAAATATAAAAGAAGGTAAGATAAACCGTAAATAATCATAAATGCTACAGACTTATTAATGTGTAAGATATCTACCAATAGATATAAGCCAGAAAAAACAAAGCTGTATCCAATAAGGCTTATGTAAGCATATCTAATAAGTTGAAGTATCGTTTCTCTACTTATCTTTATCAAAATATTGTTTCTTTTGGAAATATAAAATCTTCTCTTGGTTCTTTCGTATTCTACCTAGCATATCAGCCATAAGCGCGTAGATGGCTATTAACAATGACATGCCAACTAATGCTAAGCCAATAATTCCAATGCTTTTATATGGTGTTATGCTTCCATTTTTTATCCAATGAATTAAAACAAATCCACTAAAAAGCATAGAGATGATTAATATAACAATAGCTATTGTTATAAAAAACTGAAAAGGTTTATAATCCTTTAAGCTTTTAAATATTATAGATGATGTTTTAAATGCATATTTGGTAAGACTATTAGCTACACGAGAGACTCTACCATCAAAATATTCAACATTTACAGGTATTTGAGCCACACGATAACCTTTATTCGCTAAGTCTAAGATGGTCTCGTGAGTGTATGTGAAACTTCCATCTAAATTCAAATTTAAAAGACAATCTTTAGAATAGGCTCTAAATCCGCATGAAGCATCTTGTATTTTTGTTCTACTCACAAAGCTTACAATTTTACTAATACGTTTATTGCCCCAAAATTTAATTTTAGGCATACGATCTGGACGTCCATTACTAAATCGATTTCCGATAGAAAAATCAGCTTCGTTATTTAGAATAGGTGTTATCATCTCAGCAATTTGCTGAACGTCGAATTGCCCATCTGCATCAATGCTCACTAAAACATCTGCATTAACTTCTAAGGCATAATTTAAAGCAGTTTGAAAAGCGCTACCTACACCTTTATTGTAATTATGGCTAATCACTGTTGCGCCAGCTCTTGTCGCTTCAGAAACTGTATTGTCAGTACTTCCATCATTAACAACCAACAATTCAATATCCGAAGCGTGATCTAATGTTTTAGGAACAGATTCTAACACATTGTGTATCGTTTGCCCTTCGTTTAGGGCTGGCATATAGATGATGACGTTATGAGAACTCATTTTGTTTTAGTGCTAGATTAAAGGTATTTATTCATAATTAAGTAATCGAGACGAAATTCATTCAAAATATAAACAAAACATAAGGCATAAGATGCATAAACAAACCATTTATCTGGTAAATTAAATCTTGAGGCTAAATAATAATAGCCCAAAATAAATCCAGGTAATAAGATGAGCCAATATCTACTAAAACCAGTTCCGGCAAATATTAAACCTAGCATTGCCAGACTAATCACTATAATTAAAAGCTTTGCTCCTAAAGGCTTATTTTTTCGAAAATATCCAATGACAAAAGCAAGAATTAAACCGATACTTAAAATGAAATTTCTAAAACCATCAATAGGAACAAATAAAGACGAGAAAGCCAGAATCCCATTGATTCTATTTACCTCATGATGCTTAATAATACCTAATCCAGCTTTTATATTATAGAGTAAGGGACTATCGCTTTTGTAACGATCAAAATAACTAACTTCAGACAAGTTACTCTGCTCTATATTATACACATATTTTCCCCAAAATAAAATTGGAATACTGAGCATGACACAATAAGTGGCTAATTTAAAAACCTTTTGTTTTGAGCTAATTTTATAGTATTGATAGCAGTTGTAAAGGACAATAACACCTAAAACGGCATAGAGGTATCGTGTCATGGTGAGCACAAGGAAAAACGCAATCATCTTTATGAAATTAGAACTCGTTCGTTCTGAAACCGAATAGTACATGAAACCCCAAAAACAGAAGAGTAAAATACTTTCAGGATATAGTCTTCCATAAAACGTAATGCCAATTGGGTTAACTACACAAAGTGCTACAATAGCCAAAACTATAGTTGTATTGAGTTTTAATGTGCTTAAGAAAAGGTGTAAATACCTAAATCCTAATATGGCTAATAGTATATGAAATAATTTATGAAGCGTTATGCCAATTATTGGTGTTACAGACGTTTTGAAAAAAGCCAAAATGAATGGAATTATTGGAGACACCGTTGAGGGATTTGTTTTCTGGTAATATCTCCCATCTAAGATATTGCTAGCTATACTGTAGTAAGTTGTTTCATCAGCAATTAAAGGCATTATTAAAGATCGAAGTGCAGAAATAAAGCTTAATAAGATTATGATTGCAAATACTTTATGCTCTTTAATTAACTGTACAATTCTCATTAGTTAAAACGCTTTTAAAGGCTAGGTGATGCGCTGTTATTAATTTTTTTGAAAGATAGTAAAAATTGAAGAAGAACTAATTTTGAATCTTAATACTTCTCTATAATTCTGTAGACCTTACCAAAGAGCATTACTGATTACTTTAATTTTTGCATTTTCATTTTTTTTTGTTTAGTTAGTATTAGGTGTTTAGCGTTGATTGATTTTTTAAAATTGCCACATCACTAAGAAAATAATGTGATTCACAGTATATAAAAAAATCCTAATGGATTTCGTTAGGATTTTTAGATTCCGTATCGTGTGCGGAATAACAATATTCATTTATATTTTTAAGTTCAATGTGATCCTGAATCAAGTTCAGAAGGATAAATTATTCTATTGTTTTATAAATCGCATCACTTGTGCATCATCAAGCTTCAAGAAATAGATGCCTTTAGTTAATGAAGCGATATTAATAGTTTCATTATTATTTATACTTCCAGTAGTTAACGTTTTTCCTAAAATATCAATGATACTAAAATCTGTTGCTGCATCTATATTAGAGATTGTAATTGTATTCTCTGATGGAATAGGATATATAGATGGTTTATTTATTAACTCAAAGTCGTTAGTTGATAAGACAGAAGCACCCCAAATAAATGTATCTAAAGCCATATAGTCTAAATTACCAGTAGATGTAAATGTAACTTCATCTACATTTGTAGTACTATAGTCAACAATATCTACTGATGACATGTCTATTAAAGTAAACCCATTATTAGGAGTCAAAGTAGTTGGACTGGCAAAGGTGCCAGAAAAGACAAAGCTAAATACAGGAGTTACATTACCATCTTTTTTCCCTGTTATAGTCAGAGTACCAGAGTGTGCGGTAAAAGAACTTGTAGCACAGAACAGATAGAGCGATTTAATCGTAATATCTGAGCCGTCTGCTGTACTTATTGTGAAACTACTACCGTTACCATTTCCGTTATTATTTCCTACACCAGTTAAATCTACAAATTTTTGATCTATACCATTTCCGCTCCAACCACAACCAATACAAGAGTCAGAATTATTTGGCTCTGTGACACTATTATGATAGCCATGTTCAAAGACATCATAAACTTCACTAGTAGAACTTGTAATATTAAATATCATTCCGTTTTCTGAGAAGGTAGTAGAACCTCCAGATTCATTATCAAAAGTTTCTATGCCTTGTGCATTTGCTAATGGGCAAATTAGTAAAGCCATAAATAATTTAATTAAAATCGTGTAATTTTTTTTCATTTTGAATGAGTTTTTTAGTTAATAGCTTTTATAAAGATAGGGTTAATAATGAGAACCTTACACGTATTTCTACCTGGTTTTAATTGAAATAATGCTATAACACGTAGAAAAAGCTTCTCAATGCATGAAAAAGTCCTAATGAGTTGCATCAGAATTTTTAGATTTTCTATGTGGTCAGTTCGAGTGTTCGAGTAGGTGAGAAATGTATCGAGAACCATTAAAAACAAAAACTTCAATTACTCTCACTCAGCTTATAATTCAATAAGTTGGTCTAAAATATTAAAATGGTGATGCTCAGACCTTAACTCAATACGTAACTTATTATTAAGATATTCAATTCTGTATATTTCTTCTGAAATAAAAAGAGGTGTTAAGATGTCAATAAGCTGAAGGAAGAATTTTGGTTTTTTTCCTTTAGAGCACATTACATATTTCCCTGAAACCTCTAGCTTTGACACTGATTTACTTAATGGTATTTTTAGAATATCTGCTGTAGTTTTTTTTCTTATTTCAAATTCCGAATCATGAGTCCCTTTACGCTCTGTTTCCCATTCTGCTAAAGCCAAAAGACTTTGATATTTAGAAGACATCAGTAAGTTACCATTAGTAGTGAAGGTGGATTTTTTATACATCACATCCCAAGGTTTAGGATGAGGTGTTTTTCCAAAAATGAGAAATGACCATGCATTATACTTTCCTTTTACTTTTCCGTTTTTACTCGCTATGTAGCTTTCAAATTCTGAACAGAATTCCTCATTTAAAGTAAAAAAAGGAGACGATAACTCAGCAGGTGAGGCGTTAGATTTTATTTTCATAAGGTATAGATGCTTAATTATTTTTAGCAATAATTAGCATTATGTTACAGAAAATCGTTATTCACACTCAGCCTATATAGCCGATTAGTTTAATTTTTTAAACCACAAATTTTGTACGCGTCCTGTTGAAGCTCTAAATCCTGTTATTTGCTTATTATCATTTCTTTCGAACATAAAACTATAACCATCAATAAGAAATAGATCACTTTTAGCTACCGAAATCTCAATATCACTTGCACGAGCATGCGTAAACGTCAATTTATCATCTTTTAAAATAGCTTTGTAAGTTGTGTTTAACTCAGGACTAAAATACTCTCCTACAAATTCTTTAAGATCCGAAACCTTATAATTTGGTGGTGTAAACTCATGCGATATAATTGGTTCGTCATCATTAATTAAAACCGTCATTATACGTTTTTTATTTGATTCAGAAAATATCACTCTTAGGTCCACACCAACATTTAGCATTTTAAATTCGTTAGGTGAAATTGGAGCTAAACTACTTTCGTTTCCTTCTCCTCTAAAATATCTAAGCGTATCATTTTTAAGATAAATTTTTCGAGCATAGTTTTGATCATCATTCCAAAAATGACCACCTAATCTCTTTAACTGCTCATTAGAAAGGTTAATATATTTTACATCACCTTTAGATGCAGTAGTGGCATCTGTTTGTTTTTCAAAAGTATCCTCTAAATAAAGATCTGCAACTTGGAGTGCTAAATTCCCAGGATTAGATTGAGCTAAATTACTAAAAACCATAACCGCAAAATTTTGATCCGGAAATCTCCCAAGGTAACTGCGATAGCCAGCATCAGCTCCACCATGTTGTATTTGATTTAAACCTTTATAAGTATTTTTAAATTGACCATAAGCTCCACCAAATGTTTCACCATTATTAAGTACAGCAAGAGTATTCATCTTATCAATAATAGCTTTATCACCTACACTAAGTGATGAGAAATTCATAGACCATAATGCCAAATCTTCAACGGTTGTAAATAAACTCGTTGCGCCAACGTTAGCAAAGTTTAAAACGCTTTTTTTGTACTTGTTATTTTCTACGGAGTGATAAGAATAGGCTCTGTTTTTTACAATTTTTTCATGATCATCATAAAAAAGCGTATTGGTCATTTGTAAAGGTTTGAAAATGCGTTCTTCAGTAAACTCAGCAAACGTTTTACCAGAAATTCTTGCAACCACTTCAGCTAATAGTGTAAAACCTGTATTACAATACATATATGCTTCACCAGGATTAAAATTCAATTCTTTTTGTTGAGATACTAATTTTAAAATGTGCTCTTTAGTAATAACATCATCAAATCGCCAGCCAGCCATACCAAGTAAGGTCCACTGATCTCGCATTCCGCTTGTATGTGACGCCAAATGTCTTAATGTAATTTTTTTACCAAAATCTGGAACTTCAGGAATGTATTTACGAATATCATCATCGAAAGCTAATTTCCCTTCTTTTTCTAATAATAGAATAGAGAATACAGTAAACTGTTTTGAAACAGAGGCAATATGAAAAATTGTTGATGGAGAATTTGGAACGTCATACTCTAAATTAGCACTCCCATAACCCTTTTTAAAAACAACTTTTTTGTTTTTAACAACAGCTACAGTAGCTCCAGGTTTATTAATATCATTAAAGTTTTTGAAAATACTATCTATTTTCGATTCTAACGCTGATGATGTATTGGTTTGTGCTTCTATATTTTGAAACGAAAATGATACAATAACTAGAATTGAAAAAAAACGAAGAACTTTTATAGATTTCATAATTAGGGTTGTTTTTAATGATAACAAACAAGGTTGTTTAGCTTGGAACTAAAGTTAGTAAAAGAAAACGAACCAGAATAAATCCTTAACGTTTTGTTAAACTCTGTTAACATGGGTTAATAGCTGTAACAATATTGAAACACATACGTCTATACTGTATAAATAATTAAATATTAAAATAATGAGAACATTAAATACAAATAGAATTACAACGACATCAAACGCAACGAAAACATTTGTTTGGAATTCGAAAAGACGTTACAGTTAAACAAATAGTAAAATCATCAATCAATCAATCAATCAATCAATCAATCAAAATTATGAGAACATTAAACACAAATAGAATTACAGCGACAACAAACAAAACAAAAACCTTTGTTTGGAATGCAAAAAGACGCTACAGTTAATTAACTGGTTATCTATATAACACATCAATCAAAACAATCAGTAAACACCCTTGTTAATTTATATTTTCAAGGGTGTTTATTTTTAATTAAGGACTGATTATATTAGAGCTTTTCGCACTTAGCCTGTATAACTTTCTTTTAACCAATTTTTGAAACAGGCAAAACATATCTCCAGCCTTAAAAAAAAATCCAAATAGTACTTTAATCTATTGCATAGTTTTTATGAACTCATGTATTTCATCCAAGTGCTTCTGTTTTGTTTTTTCAGAAGAATGTCCGTTTGCATTATCAACTGCACCATTAAATATATGACTAATGTTTAATGAAGAACCCTTACCAGCTGAATGACAAGAGAAACAGTTTCCCATACCTGCTAAATTCTGACCATGAATAGTTGTTGGTGTAAATCCTAGTTGCTCATAGGTTTCCATGGTTATGTTATATGCCGCAACAGATCCTCTTGGTAGTTTACCAGGAGATGCATCATGCAATTTACCTCCTAATGAAACCAATAATTGAGCTTGTTTTGTTGGATAACTATAGTGCTCTGTATCAATCCAAATAGAGCCATTATAGAAATAATTATTCCATATATCAGTTAATTGCGAATGCACATTTGTATTTATAAAATCAATATTATTGAAGTTTTTGGGTTCTGTTTGGCTAGTTTTAAGAAAAGCATCTAGTGGTTGACGTGGAACTCCGTATTGGTTAACGGCAAAAACATTAGTGCTATCTGGTTTAGAGCCATTACTTGTAATATTTGCAATGGTAGCAGTTGCATTAACATCGAATAAGAGTTTGTTAGTTTTTGAAGTCACAGGTATATCTGATGTTGTAGTAGATTTCCAATCGTAATATGGGACTAAATCATTATGTTCAAAAGTAGCCCAAACAAATTCAGGATGATTATATACAATACCCACAACATGCATTCCTAATAAAGCAATTTTAGTGTCTGTTCCTTCAACAACTGCATCAGTTACAAAATAAGAGCTTGTATCTTCAATTGCATTTGCATCAACCCACGCTATTTTTAATTCTAACGATCCTATAGGAAACGTTGCATCTACGTACTCACTTTTGTCTTTTGGAGCATACTTCTGAATGCTATTATATAATGTTTTATTCACATGAATTGAATAGTAAACCGAATAACTGGTATCCTTAGCATTAAAAGATTTATTTGTGTTTAGTATATCACCTGTAGCTTGTACATTATCTGCAGAAGACAACACAATTTTTTTATCTAGACTGGTTACAGGCACAGTTTGATTGTCCACCTGAATCAGGTTTTGCATAAATAACGGACTTCCTGAAACATCATTAGTTAGCCAAAGAAATTTTTGCCAAGACCATTGATGAAAATCACAATTAGATACAGTAACATTATTTCCAAAAACACTAGTGCTATCTTCTTTTGGTGCAGGTGTATTTCTCTTTCCAGTTGTTGGGTCAATCGTAAACCATGAAGCGTCTGCGATACATAAGGCGTTAGCTTCTGTGTTTACGTAAGTTTCAAGCTCTTGGTCTGAAGTAGCTTTTTCTTTTTTGGCATCTTTACAAGATGTAGTCATTAGTACAACTAATGTTAGTATACCAATTAAACGTTTAAAGTTGTTCATAATATTTTGTGTTGGTTTTGCATTTATAAAATTACGACTATAAGCAATCTTATTTACGCGTATTTATACCTGTATTTCTGAAAATCAGTAACTTATAAGCGATTAGATGGCTATTTTTTGTAGAATTTAAAAAATCGAATAGGTTAGAAGAGGGCGTTTAGATTTGATTAGCTGTTAGTTTGAGTCGTTTAATTTTTAGCGAGAAATGTATCTAGAATCATAGTAACTCCTAAAGCTTCTCGATACAAAATTCTAAAAAGCGAATTTCACTCGAAGTGACATCACTGGTTTTTAAATTGCTAATACCTAATGTTTCACCTAGCAGAAGTAAACTGTTGAGTTGTGCTTTGCTTTGTGAAAGGGCAGGAGTATGATTCCAACCATCAACATGGTCTAACAGTGTAAGCCTTACGTTGGGTTTTAACAGACATAAGAGGAATAGATAAAGTATATATTACATTACTGTATCATTGTCATTACATTTTCAGTAATCCTGTCACATCTGCTAAATCCAAACTCATAAATACTATTATCAGTTGTAAGGTCGTAAAGTTTTACTTTAAGCATCTCTTTAGAACGATGCAAGCGTATTTTTATATTAGCAATGGTTAAATCTAGTACTATTGCAATTTCTTCAAGACTCATACCTTCTACTTCCTTCATTATATAAACGGTTCTGTATTTTATGTCTAAATGGTCAATGGCATTTTCTAATAATTGCTTAGCTTCATTCCGTATCATTTTGTCTTGCGGATTTAACTGTTTGTTATCTGGAATTTCTAAAATAGTATTGCGCTGTAATCTATCAGAGTATTCGTTTAAATGATAGAGCTTCCCTTTTTCTTTTAGACGAGCCAGAGACTCATTTATTCCTATACGAATTAGCCAAGTAGAGAATGATGCTTCTAATTTAAATTGATATAATTTTGTAAATGCTTTTAGGTAAGTATTTTGCATTACATCTTCAATCTCTGTTTCGTCTTTTAAATAACTTCTAATAATACGATACAGTTTTTGATTGTTACGCTTCACTAAAATTTCGTAGAGTTCTTTTTCACCTCCCAGAATCCGTTGTATGACGTCTGCTTCTTTTATTTTATGATTATTAAAATCATTAATATCTATAGCTTCCATTGTATTATGCCTTTTACTTTAGATAAGGAAACGCGAAAAAAGTTACAAAACTTTGTATCCTTTTTTAAAATCTGCTATCAAAAGGGTATAACAAATTTATAAATAATTAAAAAAATAAAATTATGGATTCAAATGTTCAGTTAGTAAAAAACTTATTGAAATACACTTTTGGTTTAGTGCCAATCGTTGCAGGATTAGACAAATTCACTAACATTTTAACCAATTGGAGTCAGTACATTTCAGAAGGTTTTGCAGAAATGCTATCTTTTGAGCCAACAACATTTATGATAATTGTTGGTATTATCGAAATTATTGCAGGTATTCTTGTTTTAACAAAAACAAAATTAGGAGCTTATGTCGTTTCTGGTTGGTTAGTAGCTATAGCGTTAACCTTAATTTTTAGTTGGAGTTATATAGATGTTGCTGTGCGAGATATTGTGATGGCAATTGCTGCTTTTTCATTAGCTAAATTATCTGAAAACAATTTTAGTAGAGCCAAAAATTAAATATACTCTTATAAATGTCACATAACGTCCACTGTGTATGGCGTAGTGAGGCGCGCCTCACGGATAGCCATTGTTGCGCCTCATTCGCTATACATGCTGTTGTGTGTAGTTTCGTGTGTAGT
>NZ_JADGDZ010000157.1 GCF_016744625.1 Winogradskyella sp. | reverse complement strand
AGGCATTTGCTATTGCTAAAAGTGGACGACCTTATGATGAAAACTTTGTTTCAAGATTAGCTTAAAATTGCTTGTTTTTTAACTCAGTTCTTTGTTGTGGTTAGTTTTTATTGTTTTTCCATTAAATATTCACCCGCAGGAACTCTAAGAGAAACAGGCGAGTTTTCATTTGGTATAATTCCACCGTGTTCTTTAAATATTGTTATAGTCATTTTTTCGGGATTAGTTTCTCCAATGATATAGCGTAATGTAATAGTAAAGTTTAAATAATCTCGCTCTGGGTCACTAATATAAAGTGAAATTCTACGTTCATTTTCTGAGCAATCATTACAAATTGGACGTTCATCAGTTGAAGTAATATAACTTCCACCTAATTTGTTTTCATTATTATTGCTTATTGGTAAAGTGTTAATAATTTCTTGATTATTTTCAACATATCTATAATCTCCTATTAAATAATCTCTAAAATCACTACCTATCTCTAATTGCTCTATCTTTTGAAGTACTATTGTTAGAGATGTACTACCATTTGTGTATAACCAATTACCCTCAAATTTATTTAATTCATTATCTAAATCTTTATAATAAGCTCCAGAAGGTGTTTCGTAAGGTGCATCTAAGCTAACTATTGGACTTTGCGCTTTACAAGATAATGTTAAAAGCAAGATGGTTAATATAAATATAATTTGTTTCATTTTTATTATGTTTTAATTGTTGTTACAAGGTGTTTCTACTACAGTATTATTTGAGTCTAGTGACAATTTTTTCCAAGATTCTTGTACAAATTGTGTGCCAGCGTTTGTTTGTTCCATTTCATACAAAGAAATACCTAAGTTCTGACTTTGTATAAATTCTAAAAATGCTTTTTGGTATTGTGTAGCTGTACCATCTAAATCTTTTGCATCATTTTTTAGTTTAGTTTTTAATTTTGCAGCAAAATCCTTCCATACAATATCATTTGCTTTTTTCTGTTCCATAGTTTCTTTGAAGGTAAAATAATCATCAATTTTTATAGCATAAGTATGAGTTTCTCCTGCTTGTTTAACAACAAGCGCAGTTACAAAAAGCTTATCGCCATAGGTATTGTTACTGTTTAGAAAAGCATCTGCAGTATAGACATCTCTGATATTTAAAAGCATATAAATATCATTTTCAGAAAACATTTGATAGTATTGAGAGCCAGTTGGATGTGTATGTATTGTTCCAAATTGCCAAGGTTTACCTGGAAAATCAACTTGATTATGTGCACTTGCCGGAACGTGTTGTGCATAAGGACCAAAGGTTGGATAATTGCCTCTGTTGTAAAATCCAAAACCAGTTTCGGTATTAGGTGTAAAGCTATTATCAATATTTGTGATTGCTAAACGAATGTTTTTATTTTTTCCATCTGCATTATCTGGGTGCGTATTTTGCGTGTAAGGATTTGTTGTGTTTGGTGGTGGATTTGCCATTAGATTATTGAGAGTCTCACATTCATCATCTTCGGTGTTAGGCTCGTCTTTCAATTCTTTTGTAATTATACCGTCAATTGGCAAATCTCCAGTTGGTCCGCCAGGTCCACCACCACCAGCACCATTTAGATCTGAATTCGTATCGCAAGGCGCACTAATAATTTGTGTTGCTGAATAAAACCCAAGGTCGCAGCCGTTGCATCTATCTGGCATATGATTTTGGCATCTGCAGAGCATTACGAACTGAGAGAAAGCGCACATAGTAACACCTTCGGTTACTATTTCGTAACCTGTTGTAGGATTAATAATATCACCTTTTCCATTTTCATCATATGTAAGGTAAAATTCCTCTATGTTATTAGTATCATAGGCTAAAACATAATTTGTTGTTTTAGACATATCTTGCGTTTGAGTTTTGAAAGTAAAAGTAGTCGTGCCATCTTTTTCAGCCATTAATACATCGGTAGAATCTATTGCAATAACATAATCTTGGGATTCAGTTGTATATTGGGATTGGCTAATTGAAACAGTTTGATTAGGTATTAAATGGTTAATATCAATATTGTTCAAATCTTTATCTATAACTTTATGTTTGAAAGTATTAAAGTTAATTTTAGAGAATATACTATTGGCGATTTGTGATTCTTGGTCTTCTGCTTCAACAGCATCTTTTTGGCAACCATAAAAGAGTATTGAAATTCCGAGAAGTAGAATTCCGATTATTAAATAGCTTTTCTGTTTTTTGTATTTCATACCGTTAATGGTTTAAAGTTAATGATTAAATTTATAATTGGTCAATTTGTTTTCAAACCAGTAATGAGTTAACTATGCTTTTCGGTTAGTCAACCTATTTCAGGAAAGTTCACCTACAAAATGTCTTGTCCTGAAATATGGCTACAGGTTAAAATTGATTTTTACGCTGATAATTTATATACCATATTCGGTGTTTTATAGTCTAAAGA
>NZ_JADGDZ010000156.1 GCF_016744625.1 Winogradskyella sp. | reverse complement strand
TCTTTATAGGGTTCTTTAGAAATTAAGTCTGTAATCTTTATTTCTCCCGAAGAAATAAAATCTGCCAAATGTCCAAAGATGGTATTTACATTTAATTCACGTTCTAATGCTATTTGGTCTATAGGTTTTCCTGCTTTAAATAAATTTAGAGATATTTTCTTGGTATCCCCTTTTTGTCTTATTGGCTTTATCTCTTCAAAAATTGAAACTTCATTGGTAGTTTCAATATCATTCTCTTCGCAATAACTTTTTATGACTTTTAGTATTTCTGTTCCGTACTTTTCAATACGTGTTTTACCCATACCATGAACTTTCTTCAATTCTTGCTTAGTGTTTGGTAGCATTTCACACATAGCATATAAAGATTTTTGTGTAAAAATTTGAAAGTGAACCAAATCTTCTCTCTTAACGATTTGATTTCTTAATTCTCTTAATAGTTCAAAGAGTTCAATATTTGTTGTTCCATCAATTACAGCCTTTCTTTGTTTTTTTGGTTTGTCCTTTGCTAGAAAAACAGATTTCGCTCTTAACTCTAAAAATTTCTTGACATCAAAACCCTCTTTAAGATCTATAAAATATAATAATTTGGTAGTTAGCAATTCCTCTAATATATCATACTGTTTATTTATATCTTTTTCAATTGCTTTATTATCTGTTGTAAAAACAAAAGTTTTTAATGAGGCTTCTATTAGAGATTTTGTCTGATTATTAAAATAAGTTACAGCCTTAACGAATCGTTCTTGTAATGATGAATCTGATTCAGGAATATTCAAAGAATCTCCTATAGATTTTAATTGAGAATTAAAGGAAGTACTTACTTTTAGTAAATTGGTAACACCATTTTTCACTGTAGTCAATGGCATTTCAATAGTCCCTTCTATACTATCTCTATTTTTGTAATAAATATCTAGAATTCTATTTATTGGGTATAAAAACTTATAAAAATTAAAAACTTCTGAAATTAAATCTAATTGAAATGAGCGTTTGGATTTTTGTAAAATCTCATCATTAGGTTGATTGGCTTCTGCATCTTCATTAAAAGAAGTAACATTGTAATCACTGATGATTTGGTTTGCTGTAATTTTATTTTTTAAAACTAAACCTTCAAGAGATTTACAACGACTAAGAGCTACGTAAGTTTGCCCATGAGCAAATGCTCCTTCTGCATCTATTATAGCTTTTTCAAATGTCAATCCTTGACTTTTATGAATAGTAATCGACCAAGCTAAACGCAATGGAATCTGCGTATAACTTCCAATCTTATCTTCAGAAATTGCTTTTGTATCAGAATCAACTACATACTTTATATTTTCCCATGTTTCTGGTTTCGTAATAATATTAAAATCATCATCTGGACAATTAACCACGACTTCATCTTTATCCAATAAAATAACTTTCCCGATTTTACCATTGAAATAACGTTTTTCAGGTGAGCTATCATTTTTAACAAACATCACTTGAGCACCAACCTTTAATTTTAACTCTTCTTTATTTGGATATGAATGCTCTGGAAAATTACCTTCGATAACTGCCTTATAAGCTTTTGATTTACCTTTAAGTTTTTCAAGTTCTTGTTTATTCGTTTGACTCGCTTTATTATTATGTGTTGTCAATGAAATATAACCGTCATCTTTATTCGGAATAAATTCAGGTTGATAGCGTTTATTCAATTCATCCGCAGAAGCTGAACTCAATTTATTATTTCTAACTTCATTGAGAATATCTATAAACACAGGATTCTCCTGTCTATAGATATGCTTCAATTCTATTGTAATTGCCTTACATTGTTTATACGCCTGACTGCTGAAGAAAAAAGCGTTCTTATAAAAAGAACTTAATAACCTCCATTCGTTTTCTTTAACTACTGGTGATAATTGCTGAAGATCACCTATCATTAACAATTGTACTCCACCAAAAACTTGATTTTTATTCTTAAACCGTCTTAATGTCTTATCAATCCCATCTAACAAATCGGCTCTGACCATACTTATTTCATCAATAATTAATAGATCTAAAGACTTAATGATATTAATCTTAGTCTTACTAAACTTTCTATTAAAACCAGTTGATGAATTTAATTCTACATCAGGTAAAATAGGGCCAAAAGGCATTTGAAAAAAGGAATGAATAGTTACACCTTTAGCATTAATAGCAGCTACACCAGTTGGAGCTACTACCACCATTCGCCTTTGAGATTGCATTTTTAATCTATGCAAAAAAGTTGTTTTACCAGTACCTGCTTTACCAGTCAAGAAGATGTTTCTATTAGTGTTAGTAACAAAATTCCAAGCAAGATCAAGTTCTTTATTTATCTTCATAGATAGCATACATATGGAACATGAAGATAATAAAATTGAATCTTTTAAGTTGAAGTTAACATCATAAAAACGAAAAAACCCTTACTAGTTAATCTAGTAAGGGTTTTGGTTAATACCAACAATGTTGGTACAAAAAAGGCGGCGACCTACTCTTCC
>NZ_JADGDZ010000105.1 GCF_016744625.1 Winogradskyella sp. | reverse complement strand
GTACTAACTAAACAATTAACTTAAAACTCAACTAAAAATGGAACAACAAAAACCAGCTGCTGGTAAATTCGCTCTTAACTATGGATTAATTTTAGGACTTGTAATGGTAACCATTGCTGTGGTTCTATATGTTACAGGAATGGCACTTGAAGGTGTACAATGGCCAAATTTCATTTACTATGTTGTATTTCCTGTAGTTGTAATTTATGGCATAAGTCAATACAAAAAATTAAATGCTAATACTTTAAGTCTTGGAGATGCACTCAAAGTAGGTCTTGCAATAGCAGTAATTAGTGCACTTGTTTATGTTATCTATGGTTTTGTATTTAACTACTTAATTGATCCAGAATTTATGGAACAAGCAATGCAGGTTGCAAAAGATAAAATGTTAGAAAATCAAGATTTAACAGAAGAGCAAGTAGAACAAAACATGAAAGCTTTTGAAATGTTTTCTAACCCATTAATAGGAACAGCATTTTGGTTAGCAATGAGTGCTTTCTTTGGATTAATTTATTCATTAATTGGTGGGTTAGTAATGAAAAGCAATTCTTAACAACGCATTAAATAATTTCTTTATTTTTGAAGTCTAGTAATTAGACAACATCAATATGAATATATCAGTAGTTATACCACTACTTAACGAAGAAGATTCCTTAAAAGAATTACACGATTGGATTGTATTAGTGATGCAATCCAATTCGTTTTCTTACGAAATTCTATTTATTGATGATGGCAGTACTGATACCTCTTGGAAAGTTATTACACATCTTTCTGAATCCAATTCTAATGTAAAAGGCATACGTTTTATAAAAAACTTTGGAAAAAGTCAAGCATTGCATGCTGGTTTTGCTAAAGCTGAAGGTGATGTCATTATTACCATGGATGCAGATTTACAGGATAATCCAGAAGAAATTCCTGAATTGTATAAAATGATTATTCAAGATGGTAATGATTTAGTTTCTGGTTGGAAAAAGAAACGTTATGATTCCGTCATTTCAAAAAACTTACCTTCAAAATTATTCAATTGGGCTGCAAGACGTACTTCTGGTGTAAAATTAAATGACTTTAACTGTGGTTTAAAAGCATACTCCAATGAAGTTGTAAAACACATTGATGTTTATGGCGAAATGCATCGTTATATTCCTGTATTAGCTAAAAATGCTGGTTTTAGTAAAATTGGCGAAAAAGTAGTGAAACACCAAGCTCGTAAATACGGAAAAACCAAATTCGGAATGAACCGTTTTATAAATGGCTTTTTAGATCTCATAACAATTTCTTTTATTTCAAAATTTGGAAGACGACCAATGCATTTGTTTGGCTCATTAGGTGTTATTATGTTTATTATCGGTTTTGGTTTTGCGTTTTATTTGGGAATAGATAAACTATTTATAAATCCTGAAGGACGACTTATAACCGAACGACCACAATTCTATATCTCCTTATCTACTATGATTATTGGTTCACAATTTTTTATTGCTGGCTTCTTAGGAGAATTAATTCTACGCTCTAAACGTCAACAACAGCGTTATTTTATTAAAGATCAAATAAATTTGGTTTAATTACTGTGAATAATTGTCTTATATAAACCGTCACAAAATGTTAAATGTTTATTTTTGTGACATCACAACTATATACATATGATTTACATTAAACCGGAGATTTTAGAAAGAGTAAACGCATGGTTAACACCTGCTTTTGATAAAGATTCCCAAGAACAAATAAAACACATGATTGCTTCTGACCCAAAAGGATTAGAAGAAAGTTTTTATAAAGATTTAGAATTTGGTACAGGTGGAATGAGAGGTATTATGGGACTTGGCACCAATCGAATCAATAAATATACATTAGGTAAAAACACCCAAGGTTTAAGTAATTATATAAAAGAATCGTTTCCAAATGAAGATTTAAAAGTTGCTATTGCATACGATTGCAGACATAATAGTAAAACCTTTGGAAAAATTGTTGCAGACGTGTTTTCTGCTAATGGTATAAAAGTGTATTTATTTGAAAACCTAAGACCAACGCCAGAATTATCTTTTGCACTAAAACATTTAGGTTGTCATTGTGGAATTGTATTAACAGCTTCACATAATCCACCAGAATATAATGGTTACAAAGTCTACTGGCAAGATGGAGGCCAATTAGTACCACCACAAGACGGAGAAATTATTGCCGAAATAAACCGATTAGATTATTCTGAAATTAAATTCGATGCAAACGATAATTTAATTCAATATATAGGTAAAGAAGTTGATGATGTATTCATCAATAACTCTGTAAAAAATGGAAGCTTTGATACACCAAAAGCAGCGAAAGAAAATTTAAATATTGTATTTACTTCATTACACGGAACTTCAATTACGGCAGTACCAGAAACCTTAAAACGTGCTGGATATACCAATGTGAATATTGTTGAAGAACAACATGAACCAAATGGGGATTTTCCAACAGTTGTTTCACCTAACCCAGAAGAACCAGAAGCACTTAAAATAGCAATGGCTCTTGCAGAAAAAGTCAATGGAGATATTGTTATTGGCACAGATCCAGATTGCGACCGTTTAGGTGTTGTAGTTCGTAATTTAGAAAATGAATTAGTTATTCTCAATGGTAATCAGACCATGATTTTAATGACAGACTTTCTATTAAAACAATGGAAGAACACTAACAAAATAAATGGAAACCAATTTATAGCGTCCACTATAGTTTCTACACCTATGATGTCTGTATTAGCTGAAGCTTATAATACAGAATGTAAAATTGGCTTAACTGGTTTTAAATGGATTGCTAAAATGATAAAAGATTTTCCACAGCAAGATTTTATTGGTGGTGGAGAGGAAAGTTTTGGCTTTATGGTAGGCGACTTTGTTCGCGATAAAGATGCTGTTACTTCTACCCTTTTGGCATGTGAAATTGCTGCTCAGGCAAAAGCTAATGGACAAACGATGTATCAAGCTTTAATTAATTTATATATTGAACATGGTTTCTTTAAGGAGCGTTTAGTCTCATTAACAAAAAAAGGAATTGAAGGTGCTCAAGAAATTAAACAAATGATGATTGATGCTAGAGAAAACCCTTTAAAAGAACTTAATGGTTCTAAAGTAATCCGAATTGAAGATTATCAATTATCGATTGCAAAAAATATCACAACTAATTCTGAAGAGACAATTGACATCCCTATGTCTAACGTTTTAATATACTATACAGAAGATGGTAGTAAAATTGCACTTAGACCAAGTGGAACGGAACCTAAAATAAAATTCTATATCAGTGTAAATACTAAACTAGACAATGTGTCTGACTTTACCAAAACGGAGCAATTGTTGGAAAATAGAATTGATGCCATTTTAAAGGACATGAAGCTATAAATGAACTATTTTAAACAAGTACTTGGTTTTGCCAAACCTTATAAAGGCTACGCTATTTTAAACATCGTATGTAATATATTTTATGCTCTATTCGGAACGTTATCTATGGTATCGTTGTTTCCAATGCTGAATGTTTTATTTGGAAAAACTGAGCCACTAAGAGTAAAACCTGAATGGACTGGTATAAGTAATATAAAAGATTATGGTGAAAATTACCTCAATTACTTTGTTACTCAAAAATCTATCGATGGTCATGATGATGTCCTAATTTTTATGGTAGGTTTGGTTATAACCATGTTTTTACTCAAAAATATTTTTGCATATCTAGCCATGTATTTTATTACATTTCTAAGAAATGGTGTTTTAAGAGATATTAGAAATGAGCTTTATAATAAAATAATGGTTTTACCAATTTCTTACTATTCAGAAAAAAGGAAAGGTGATACAATCGCAAGAATTTCAAGTGATGTTCAAGAGATTCAAAACTCATTTCTTTCAATATTAGAATTAATTGTTAGAGAGCCATTAATGATTGTTTTCACTATTATAATGATGCTACTCATTAGTGTTGAACTAACAATATTTGTTTTTATTTTTATTCCTGTAAGTGGATTTATTATTTCTTTAATAGGAAAATCTTTAAAACGTAAATCGGGTTATGTTCAAAAAGAACAAGGTCAATTTTTATCTATTGTAGAGGAAACTCTTGGTGGTTTAAAAGTGATTAAAGGTTTTAATTCTGAAGGTGCTTTTAATCAACGTTTTCAGAATTCAACAAATAGATTTTTTAATTTTTCTAACAAATTACTACATCGACAAAACTTAGCTTCGCCAACAAGTGAATTTTTAGGTATTACTGTCATTGCCATTCTTTTATGGTATGGTGGTCGCATGGTACTTAATGAAAACGCTTTAGATCCAGGATTGTTTATAGTATATATGGGATTAGCTTATAACATACTAACACCTGCAAAAGCTATTAGTAAAGCAAGTTACAGCGTTAAAAAAGGAAATGCTGCAGCAGAACGTGTTTTAGAAATTCTTAATACAGTTTCACCTTTAGAAGACCTGCCAAATGCTAAGGTTAAAAGTGATTTCACTTCAGAAGTAAAACTTGATAATATTTCATTTAAATACGAAGATGACTTAGTCCTTAAAAACTTCACACTTAATGTCCCTAAAGGAAAAAGTGTAGCATTAGTTGGCCAATCTGGAAGTGGTAAAAGTACGATTGCAAATCTTGTAACTCGTTTCTATGATGTTAATGAGGGTCATATTACTATTGATGGCGAAAATATTAAGTCGCTCACTAAACACTCATTACGTAGTCTAATGGGATTGGTAACTCAAGACTCTATACTTTTTAACGATAGTATTAAAAACAATATTCTTCTAGGTAAAGAAGATGCTACAGACGAAGATATTATTGATGCACTCAAAATCGCCAATGCATGGGAATTTGTAAAAGAATTACCTCAAAATATTGAAACTAATATTGGTGATTCGGGTAATAAACTTTCTGGTGGACAAAAACAACGTTTAAGTATTGCACGTGCAGTTCTTAAAAACCCACCAATCATGATTTTAGATGAAGCGACTTCTGCATTAGATACAGAAAGCGAGCGTTTAGTGCAAGAAGCTTTAGAGAACATGATGAAAAACAGAACCTCTATTGTTATAGCGCATAGACTGTCTACGATTCAGAATGCAGACTTAATTGTGGTGATGCAAAAAGGAGAAATTGCTGAGCAAGGTACACATGCAGAACTTATATCTAAAGATGGTGTTTATAAGAAACTAGTAGAGATGCAGAGTTTTGAGTAATATTTTATTGTGACCTAACCTGTAAATAGACATTTAATATGGTAACGCTCATATTATCTACCCAAGCATTTAAATGAATTTCTTGAGCATTTGTTCCAGCGTTCCAATTTTTCCAAGGGCTTGTAGCGACTCCTCCGTTTTGTGTTGTTGAAAAAGTCCAAGCATCTGTATTAACTATTGGGTATGTCTCAGTTATACCATCATGAGCTCTTAATTGCAAATTTGTAGTTCCTGCGGAATTATTAACATATCTAACAACCATTTTAATCTGAACATTACCCGTTGTATTATACAGACTTGGCTCTAAAGCGGAATCCATTAGTCCTAAATCCATTGAAGTTGTTGTATTAAGAACATATCCTGTAGCATCATGTTGTGTATAAATAGGAATCGTAGAAACTGGATTTACATTATCCTCCCAAGTCACATTTCCAGTAGCATCAGTCTGCATAATTTGCCCATCAGTTCCTCTTGTAGGCGGCAATATATAGTTGTTAGCTGTATTTGTTCCTATCGAAACATCCCCTAAGAAATAACCAGCGAAACTACTTGATTTTAACACTTCTGAATATACTCCATAATGCGTTCCTCCCGATAAGGATACAATATTGTTATAGCTCCCATACTTATCATCACCTCCTGTAACATATATGTAATTATATATACCATATTTAGTTCCTTCACTTGTGCCTGATAGCGTGTTTTTTATTCCGTATTGAAAATAACCCTCGCCATTTAATAGATTATTGACTCCTATATGTTCTCCGCCTGAAGTAACATTTGATATAATATTGTTAACTCCTATTTGTGATCCTGCACTCGTTCCTGATAAAATATTGTAATTACCATAATTATAACTGGCACCAGTATTATTAAACTCAACAAAAGAGCCATATTTATTGCCGTCTCCTAAACCGCTAAAATCAATATAAGAACCATATTTATTGCCGTCTCCTAAACCGCTAAAATCAATATATTGTCCGTAATGATCTCCATTAGCAGAAATATTCATATTCGAATATGATGCATATTGATCTCCAACTCCACTATTAAAAAAATTATTATAAGTTCCATAGCTGTCGCCTTCTAAAAAATTATTAAATAATCCGAAATTTAGTGAGCTTCCATAAGCATCAAATTCATTATAAATTCCGTAGCCAAGAAAACTAGAACCTGTGATTCTATTGTAAGTACCATACCCTGTAGATTGCGTCGGTCCACCATCAATTTCGGAATAAGTTCCGTAATTTGTACCACCACCACTGTTTTCAAGAATCGAATAAACGCTATAGTTATCTCCAGCATTAGAATTATAAATTAAACTTCTAAACCCAGTAACTTCACTTTGACCATAAATAGTTAAATCAATCCCATCTACGCTTCCTGTGTTTTGAAAAGCAGTTACATTAACAACTCCACCAGCAAAACTTCCGCCAGTATAAAGAATATCTAAAGGGTAATTTGGATTATTGGTACCCATTCCAACATAACCTTGTGTATATATGTCATCTGAAATATCATCTGGTGCAGCTGTCGTTCCCACTTCATAAAAATCTGCATCATCACTTAGGGCTTGCTGAATTGGCATCCACTGTACTCCATTAAAAAAGTAAAAGCCTACACCATTACCACCAGTAACAGTTGCATTGGTGTTCCAAACTAATAAACCAGTCGCTGGTGTAGTAACTGGTGTAGTAAGATTACTTACATCAATCAAACTAACTCTTGGAACCAAAACACCTTTATCTGTAGCCGAAATATCTAAAACTGATGATGCATCAGGGTTTGTTGTCCCAACACCAACCTGTCCTAAAATAAACATAGGGAAAAGAAGCGAAAAAAATAGAGAGTATATTTTCATAGCTATTAAACTTTAAAAGAAATTGATTATAAAGTTACAATAATTTTAAAAGACATCATTTATAAAATCGGAGTAACCCTCGTAATATCAGTTAAATAGAAGAAAATACATCATTATATAAATCGAAAAAGGACACACTTTTACATGCATCCTTTCTTTTTGTTACCAGATTTGGGGAAACTGATAACGAGTAATAGGTTAAGCTGAAGCAAACATAAAATAAAAACTAGTGCAAACCTAGAAAAAAATGTTTTTTATCGTGTTTTTCTGCATTTAATCGAATTAATTCGCCGTAACCAACTGATAATCAACAATCGTATAAAAGAATAAATTTATAAGTTTTTATCAATTAAACTTTTAGTAATTTGAGGAGTCTAAAAACTAAATGTTTGTTTGATAAACGAAATTGAATTCATAACGCGTTTACAAGATCCTCTATCTAAAGAAGCTGCTTTTAGAGAACTACTTCAACTCTATAAGGAACGCTTGTATTGGCATATACGAAAAATTGTAATCTGCCATGACGATGCAGATGATGTTTTACAGAATACCTTTATTAAAGTATATCGCAGTATTGATAAGTTTAAAGGAGATAGTAAATTGTTTTCTTGGATGTATCGTATTGCAACGAATGAATCTATTACGCATATAAATAAAAATGCTAAACGCCTACGAATAACAAATGAAGAGCATCAAGAAAATGCAATCAACAATCTTACGGCAGATGTTTATTTTGAAGGTGATGAAATTCAACTAAAATTACAAAAAGCCATTGCGACATTACCACATAAACAACAATTGGTCTTTAACATGAAGTATTTTGAAGACATTAAATATAAAGATATGTCCGAAATTTTAGACACTAGTGAAGGTGCTCTAAAAGCATCATATCATATTGCAGTGAAAAAAATAGAAGCGTTTTTAACCTCAGATTAAACCATTTTATTAATTTGAAGTCATAGAAATAGAACATAAATTAAAAAAGATTCCCTCTTTAGAGAATTATAAATACTGAAACAAGTTCAGCACAAAGTGAAAAAAGATAAATTACATAAAGTTAAATCTACAGGTTTTAAAACACCAGACCATTACTTTGAGTCTTTTGAAGATAAACTCTTTGATCGTTTAAATGAGAATAACTCTATAGAAAATATTGAAACCTCTGGTTTTACAGCTCCTAGTGATTATTTTGATTCGGTTGAAGACAAAGTCTTCAGCAAATTAAATACCGAAAACAAATCAGTTATTAATTTACAACCTAGAAAGACATTCTATTATGTTGCTGGCATTGCAGCTTCATTAATATTACTCTTTGCTGTATTTATTAATACAGAAACAACCGAAGAATCACTCTCTGCAGAAATGGTTGAAACCTATTTAGAAAACAGAGATTTAAACAGTTACGAATTAGCACAATTATTATCTGATACTGACTTATTAGAAGATGATTTTACAATAGCAACAACTCCTTATGAAGAAGATAATTTAGAATTGTATCTTTTAGACAATTCAGATATTGAAACTATACTAGAATATTAAAGACTTTAAAATGAAATCAAAGATTCACAAATACAATAAAAAAAATAATATGAGTAAAAAATTAATCCCAATACTCGTTTTATTAATTAGCCTATCTGGCTTTGCTCAACGTGGAGGAAAAATGAATGAGCGCATAAAAGCACAAAAAACAGCTTTCATTACAGAAAAATTAGATTTAAGCGTGGATGAAGCAGCAAAATTCTGGCCAATATATAATGAAATAGAGTCTAAGAAAGAAGAACTTAGAAAAAAATCTAGTCTAAAAAGAAAGGCAAAAGGTCCTGATGATCTAACTGAAAAAGAAGCAAAAGCATTATTAAATGAAATGTTAGATATTGAAGACAAGAAACATAAACTTAACAGAGAGTTAGTTTCAAAATTATCAAATGTGATTTCTAGTAAAAAAATTATGAGGTTAATGCGAGCTGAGCGCGAATTTGATCGAAGACTTTTAAAACGTTTAAAAGAAATGCGAGGAAAACGTGAGAAGAAAGAATAAATCTACTCACGTTTTTGTCATTGCCCTTATACTTTATTTCCGAAAAATCAGCTTACTAAAGCGACCTCTGCCAGCTGCATAAGCTACAGAATCATTTAAAAATCGAATCGTATAGAAACCTTCGTCACTTAAATGCTTCCAGGAATCTCCTGAATCATTACTATAATCAATGCCTTTAAAACCAATCGCTACTAATTCTTTACCCTTACGATTTGGAATATACTGCACACAACTTCTGTAACCTGGTCCTTTTCCGTTTGCAACCACTTGCCATGTTTTACCTCCATCTTTAGTTCTAATTTTATTATTTAGAGTATCGTTTGGTTTAGTGTAATCTCCACCTATAGCAAAACCGTTTTTGCTGTCATAAAAATCTACAGAATACATTCCTGTGGTTTCTTTACCTTGGATTATTGGTGTATCATAAATTTCCCAAGTTTGTCCTTTATCAGGTGAATATAGAATACGACTTGCTTTTCCTCCTGTAGCTACCCAAGTGTTGTCTCCAACTATTGCGATATTAGTATCACTAGCTGCAAATGCAGCTTCACCTTCTTTGGCTTTTGGTAAATTGTTACAAGACAATTTTGCCCAAGTATTTCCACCATCTCTTGTAATTATAATACTCATGCAATCTTCTGTTGGATCACCAATAGCAATGCCTTCTTGATCGTTCCAGAAATCTATTGAATCATAGAAAACTTTTTTATTATTTTCTTCATACACCAATTTAGGATTAGTTGATTTTCTGTACAACTTGTAGAGTCTAGCTGGATTACCAACTGATATAGCAAATAAATTTCCATTCAACTCTTTAATCGCTCTAAATTGTAGTGGTTTGTTATTATATGTAAGTACATTCTTAAAATGATTCTTACCATTGTTTACCTTCAGTTCATTCAGGTTAATTTTAAACTCAGAGCTTAAGGCATGTTTCCCAATATGATCTGTGCTTCCATATAATAGATACTCAGCATTATAATCTATCGCTCTAACACTTAATAGTGTATCATTGACAATTGGTTCTATAATAACTTTAGAAACATTAGTTGGTCTTTTATAATCCTCTTTACAAGCACTAAAAAAGCATAAACAAATGCATAACAATACAAACCTCATAATTTAGAATTTTCTCTAAAAATAAAAAAGCTTTACGATATAACCACAAAGCTTTTCAGATAAAGAATAATCAATTATTTTTTTAAAATGACTTCTCTTTCATTTTATAGAACCATAAGGTCATCAACGAAATAAAGACAAAACATAATAAAACTACTAATACAATATTTCCCATACTAAATTTAGAATCTGAACCGAGATCAATTTTAAATGACGTCTTCTCAGAGGTTGTTAAAAATTCTAACTCTTTATTATTTATTTCAACCTCGTGATAATTCTTTTGATTATCATATATATTAAACATCAAAGTATTTGTAATAGTGGCATTAATATTACCAGCAAACACAAACATAAAATTATTTTGATGTGAATGTCCTTGAGAAGTCACCTCTTTTACAGATACT
>NZ_JADGDZ010000104.1 GCF_016744625.1 Winogradskyella sp. | reverse complement strand
AAGAAATACCTTCCCGAAAATCCAAAAGGTTTCTTTTTCGGTGCAACTGAAAATGAATTTAATTTTGGAAAACTATTGGGTGATAGATTTAGATTCTGTTTTGTATGTTTAAATGAAAAATCACCTTCTTTCGCAATGTTAACGATAGAAGAACTTGAAAAAATCATAAGAAATAAGAGAATTCAATTTCAAATTAACTTATAAGGTTTAAGAATTCATCAAATCCTCAATCTCAAAAATACCAATATTTTCAACATTACATTCTACTTATCACCTCAGATTTTAACCAATTAAACGCTTCGTTTTGGTTATAGTCTATTTCAGGTCTTAAAAGTGCTTCCATATCTCCTGTAAAATCTGGATCTTGCTCTTTTGCCTCAATATTAGATAAAAATTCCTTTTGGCTTGGTGGTCTATTGCCTGTAGAAAATTCTGTATATACTTTAAAACAGTGGATAATGTCTTCAATATTAATTGACATATTAAGTCTGGCATAATCTAAATCAAATAAATCGCGTCCCTTACTGCGTTGGTATAATGCTCTTAATTTTGTACCTAAAAGTTCGTTAATACTATAGGTTCTAATATTGGTTTTGCCTGTAAACCATTCACTTTCTACTTCAAAAGGGAAATCTACCCAATCTAAAACATTAAAATGTTCCTTGCAGTTAATCTCTAATTTTAAACGTAGTGGAATACCTTCGTATTCAGAGGTGAAACGGTACATAGCTTTTGCGCCATGACCTCTAACTTGTGTGCTTCTTGGTTGTTCGAAAAAAGTGATGACTTCCGCTAAGCGTTTCATAATTGGTTTTATAGGTCCTGGCTTAATTTGCACCAAATCAATGTCTTCAGAATATCGTGGAGCCGGATTGAGATACAATTTATGTAATGCTGTGCCACCTCTAAATGCTAGATGCTCCTTTAAAAAATCATCAGAAAATATAGCAACTAATGCTCTGCTAATCACTAAATCTTGCTCTACTTGGGCAAATTGTTTCCATGGAGCATGTGCTTGCCATTTTGCGATATAAGGTTTTGGAATCATAAGTCGCTTTCTAGTTTAATGTTAATGTCAACCTTCCATACATTATTTACAGCACCAGCTTTCTGTTTAGACCTTGGGGAGAGTAGAACAGGATAATATGATGTTTGTTGCAATTGCTCTAAAACGGGTTGCGTTAAATGTGTATCTGCATCGAGTTCTTCTAATAAAAAACCAAAGCGTTGCCAAGTACTTTTGTAAGGATACCAACTTAGCAAATCTTCAATGTCTTTTTTGGTGATGACTTCTAACAATTCTTCTAAAACAGCTAACATTCTGTTAAGGCCTCCTAATTTTGTTTGATGATGAATAAGGTCTATAGCTGTTAAAGCAGGACTTGAAATATTAAAAAAACCTGCGTCTCCTGTTTTTTTAATGATGTTTTTTTTAGGCCACTTTACGGTTGTGATAAAATTAATATGAACCGCGTCTTTTTTAATGTCGTAAAGCTTGGGTTGTTCTATCATTACATAATCTCGCTGAATTTGTTGGTGACTGGCTCCATGAAATTTTGCCGCAGAATAGAATCCTAGATAATAATTTCTATTTAGATAGTTGAAGAGTTTTTTGGCATAAAGCTGGATAGGAACTTGCCCAGATGTAGAATAACGCGGAGGAATGATAAGATAGAACCCTTTTCTAAGACTTACAATATCTCCTTTTTCAACATACCTTGAGAGTTCTCTTGCAATTGCAGTCTCACTTTTATTACTGTTAGATTGTAATTCATCTAATGAGAATGCATATTCCTCATAGGATAAGCGTTGGTTAATATAATCAGATAGCGTCATCATCTTAGTAATAATTTGAGAAAGATACCGTTTTTAGGTAATAATTTCAAATTATTACTAAGATTTTATTCAAGAAGTTAAAATTTAACCATTCATAATATCCTCAATCTCTTCAATTTCAATTGGGATATTTCGCATTAAATTAAAAGGTTCGCCTTTCTCTTGTATTACTACATCATCTTCTAAACGAATACCAAAACCTTCGTCTGGGATATAAATACCAGGTTCTACAGTAAATACCATATTAGCTTGCATAGGTTCGGTTAAAATCCCGTAATCGTGTGTATCTAATCCCATATGGTGAGATGTACCATGCATAAAGTACTTTTTATAAGCTGGCCAATCTGGGTTTTCGTTTTGTACATCAGCTTTGTCAATTAAGCCAAGGCCTAATAATTCAGAGGTCATTAGTTTGCCAACTTCGATGTGGTATTGCTCCCAAAGCGTTCCAGGAACTAGCATTTTTGTTGCTGCATCTTTAACACGATTCACCGCATTATAAACCGCTTTTTGTCTGTCGTTGTAACGTCCAGAAACAGGTATAGTACGCGTCATATCACTCGCGTAATTGGCATACTCAGCACCAGCATCTATAAGAATTAAATCGCCTGCTTTACATTGTTGGTTGTTTTCTATATAGTGTAAGACATTGGCGTTGTTTCCTGAGCCAATAATTGGTGTATAAGCAAAGCCTTTAGAACGGTTGTTTAGGAACTCGTGCATAAATTCGGCTTCGATATTATATTCCCAAACACCAGGTTTCGTGAATTTAAGTACACGTCTAAATGCTTTTTCAGTTATAGTACACGCATTCTGAATCAGGTCTAATTCTATCTGATCTTTTACAGAACGCAGTCGTTGCAAAATAGGATTGCTTCTTGCAACGCTATGCGCAGGATATTTGTCTTTTAGCCATTTTGTGAAACGATCTTCGCGTGTTTCAGTTTCTACATTAGCTCTGTAATGTTCGTTGGTGTTAATATAAACGGTATCGCATTGGGTCATGATTTCGAACATGATTTTCTCCATGTCTTGCAACCAGTATACGGTCTTAATTCCGCTAGTTTTTAAAGCTGCTTCTTTAGTTAGTTTTTCACCTTCCCAAACTGCTATATGTTCGTTGGTTTCTTTTAAGAATAAAATCTCACGATGTTTTTCTTTTGGAGCATCAGGAAACAGTACCAAAACACTCTCTTCTTGGTCCACACCACTTAAATAAAAAATATCGCGATGTTGCGCAAAAGGCAATGTGCTATCTGCACTTACAGGATAAATATCGTTAGAGTTAAACACGGCTAAACTACTTGGCTTCATTTTAGCCATAAAGTTTTTTCGGTTTTTTATAAAGAGGTTGCGGTCTATTAAATCGTATTTCATTTGGTAAGTGTTTATTGTTATAACTCTGTATTATGTATGCTTAATTTATGTTTTTCTGAATGTATCAAACTCTACTTTGATAGCATTTTTAATTGAAAAAAATAGAAGCCTAAAGGTACAGTCTTTCTGTTAAACTTTAAAGCGGAATTTTGCGGGTTTTATCTTTAATGAGTAAATTCATGCCACTAAAAAAAACCAACAACATGTCATATTCAAAATTCCTTTCGTTTGTACTATTTGTAAGCTCATGTTTTGCATTTGCGCAACAGCCAGCAACGTCTGCTGAAACCATTAAAGAAGCTTTAGCGCAAAAAAATACCATGACCCAATCATCACTGGTTAAAAATGTACCGTTTAAAAATATTGGTCCAACGATAATGAGTGGTCGAGTGGTAGATTTGGATGTCAATCCTAATATGCCTTCAGAATTTTATGTAGGTTATGCCTCAGGCGGTGTTTGGCATACAACAAACAACGGAACAACATTTACACCAATTTTAGACAGCTCAGATACTCAAAATGTTGGTGATATTGCTGTGCATTGGCCAACACGAACGATTTATGTTGGTACAGGTGAGAATAACGCATCGCGCTCGTCTTACGCAGGTATCGGGATTTTAAAATCTACTGATAATGGAAAAACTTGGTCTAATGTTGGGCTTATGGATGCGCATCATTTTGCGCCAATTTTAATTCATCCAGATAATCCAGATGTGGTTACTGTTGGTGTTACTGGTCATTTGTATTCGCCTAACGAAGAGCGTGGAGTTTATAAAACAACTGATGGAGGAACAACTTGGAAACAGACTTTGTTTGTAGATAATATGAGCGGAATTATAGACTTACAAGTGAGTCCTAAGAACTACAATGTAATGTTTGCGACATCTTGGACAAAAGACCGTAAAGCATGGAATTTTTCAGGAAATGGAAACAACTCAGGAATATATAAAAGTACAGATGCAGGTGAAACATGGACAAAGGTTTCGACTAAAGGAAGTGGTTTTTCAACAGGTGATGGAGTGGGTAGAATAGGTGTTGCTGTTTTTAATGATAATGTGGTTTATGCCGTTCATGATAGTCAGTTTAGACGACCAGATGAAAAGAAGAAATCTGATAAACGTGGTTTAACAAAAGATGATTTTAAGACCATGTCTAATGCAGACTTTTTGGCTTTAGAGGATAAAAAGTTAAATGGATTTTTAAAGACCAATGGTTTCCAAGAAAAATACAGAGCAGAAAGTGTAAAGAAAATGGTTAAAGCAGGAAATGTTAAGCCAATTGATTTAGCGAAGTATTTAGAGGATGCCAATTCCATGTTGTTTGATACTCCAGTAGTAGGAACTGAAGTTTATAAAAGTACAGATGGAGGAAAATCTTGGAAGAAAACACACGATGATTATTTAGATGGTATCTATTATAGTTATGGTTATTATTTTGGTCATATTCACGTTTCTCCCGTAGATGAGAATGCAATTTATATTTACGGAGTGCCAATTGTAAAATCTAAAGATGGAGGTAAATCTTGGACATCAATAAGTGCTGAAAATGTACATGCAGATCATCATGCACTTTGGATTAATCCTAAAAACCCAAATCACCTAGTAGATGGAAATGATGGTGGAGTAAATATTACTTATGATGATGGAGAAAATTGGATTAAAAATAATTCGCCTTCAGTTGGGCAATTCTATGCTATAAATGTGGACAATGAAAAGCCATATAATGTATATGGAGGTTTACAAGATAATGGTGTATGGATGGGAGCACATAATGCTCGCGAAAATAAAAGCTGGCATCAACAAGGACAATATCCTTGGAAATCTATAATGGGAGGAGATGGTATGCAAGTACAGATAGATTCTAGAAACTCTGATATCGTGTATACAGGTTTTCAGTTTGGTATATATTTTAGACTAAACCTTGAGACAGGTGAACAGACAAATATTCAACCAAGTCATACACTTGGTGAAAATCCATATCGCTTTAATTGGCAAACACCAATTTTATTATCATCTCACAATCAAGATATTTTATATTTAGGAGGCAATAAATTAATGCGTTCCATGAATCAAGGTAATGATTGGGAAGCCATAAGTGATGATTTAACCAAAGGTGGTAAAAAAGGAAATGTGGCTTATGGAACGTTGGCTTCAATAAGTGAAAGCCCATTTCAGTTTGGATTAATTTACACAGGAAGTGATGATGGAGTTATTAGTGTTACAAAAAATGCAGGAGGCAGTTGGACTAGCATTACTGGAAATCTACCAAAAGATTTATGGGTAAGTAGAGTCATTGCTTCCCAACACAAAAAAGAACGTGTTTATGTGACTTTGAATGGTTATCGTTGGGACGATTTTAAAGTTTATGCATATATGAGTGATGATTATGGACAAAACTGGAAAGCTATTAGTAGTAATATTCCGGCTTCTCCAGTAAATGTAATCAGAGAAGATTCGGCATCAGAAAATATTCTGTATTTAGGAACAGATAATGGAGCTTATGTGTCTTTTGATAAAGGTGATTCTTGGGAAGTGTTTTCTAATGGAGTACCAAATGTAGCTGTACACGATATTGTTTTACATCCAGAATCTAATGACTTATTATTAGGCACACATGGTCGAAGTATTTACAGTGCTAATATTGCACCATTACAGAAGATGAATTCAGATTTGAAATCAAAATCTATTTCAATTTTTGATATCAGTTCTGTACGTTATTCTAGTCGTTGGGGAAGTACTTGGAGTAAGTGGCTAGATGCTTATGAACCTGAAAAAACCATTCAATTTTATAGTGTATCATCAGGTGAAAAAACGATTAAAATTCTTTCAGAAAACGGAGCGGAATTGAACAGTATATCTGTTAATGCAGATAAAGGCTTTAATTATGTAGACTATAATTTAGAATTAACCAAAAAAGGACGTAAATCATTAATGAAGGAGGATACAAGTATAGATATTAATGAAGCTAATAATGGGAAATATTATTTACCAAAAGGCGTTTATACTGTACAAATAGATAATGCAAAAACGAAACTAGAGATTAAATAATAACAGTCTATTTGTTTCTAAATCAACAGAAAAATGAAGATTCAAAAATATATATACAAGATGGGTAAAAGGTTCAACTTGCTTTTTATTGCTTTATTTACACTAGTTGTTTCATGTGGAGATGATGATTCGCCTTCAGAAACAAATGAACTACGATTAATTATTAAGCTAAATTTTGATGCCAATCAACAACGCTTGGATAATTTAGGACAACCAGCAACAATTCCGAATGGAAATGCAGCTCAAACTCCTATCGTTCAGAAAATGAGTGCCAATTATATTGAGTTTGCGCCAACAGCAACAACACTTTTAGAACAAGGAGAAATTATTTATAAAGGAGCTGAAACTAATGCTGGTGGAGCGATGGCAATTGATTTTCAGCAATCCATTTTAGCTGGTGATGATGATGTTTTTTTAAGTATACCCTTAAATGAAGTAGCAACAGGGTCTTATGAATGGGTTAGAGTATCTTTAGCCTATCAAGAAGGTAATATTGTAGTATTGAATAATGGTTCTGAAATTATGGGAACTCTAGCAAGCTTTGTAGGTTATAATAATTATATCACTTCGTTTGACTTAAACGGAAGTGATATTACTGTTAATGATGATGTACTACAAGGTTTTTGGGCTTTTGAGGCTTTAGGGTTTACAACGCAAGGCCAAGCGCCAGAAGGCGCAACGACAGTACCAAACCCTTTGTTTGCTACGTCGCCTGTTCCTGATGGATCTTGTGTGGTAACAGGTCAATTTTCTAATGCATTTACAATAACTGGTAATGAAACTGAAGACGTCACAGTAACTCTTTCTTTTTCTGTTAACAATAGTTTTGAATGGACAGAAGTGAATGCAGATGGTAAATATGAACCTACGGCTGGAGAACAAGTTGTGGATATGGGACTTAGAGGATTGGTTCCGAGTTTTACTAATTAATTTTCTAATGTACGTTTTGTTTTAATTGACACTTCTTTTACATTTTTTTGACACCTTTTTTCTGATGTTGTAATAACTTAGCCTCATAACAAGTGTATTTAAAAACACGAGCTAAACTATCAATCAATCATGTTAAAGTATTTTACTTTTGTCGTTTCATTTTTTATCATTTTCAATTTATCTGCCCAAGAAGACACTACAGAGCAACTTAGAATTTTTTTAGACTGTAATGTATGTGATAGTACTTACTTAAAACAAAACCTTGGGAATGTTCAATTTGTAAGAGATCAAGATCTTAGTGATGTTCATTTGTTTTTTGTAACTCAAAGAAACGGTAGTGGTGGCCGAAATTATGATATTGATTTTATTGGTAAAGGCGATTTTGAATCTATAAAGTATAAACTTAGTTTTTCTACAGATTCTAATATGACTAGAGATGACAATAGAAAACGTGTTTTAGAAAATATTAAATTGGGTTTAGTCCGTTTTTGGATAGCAAAAGGAACAACGACAGAAGTTGTAGTAAATGTGCCTACACCAGAAAATGAAGAAGAGAAGATAGAAGAAAAAGACCCTTGGAACTATTGGGTGTTTAGAGCAGGTGCAAATGGGTTTTTTGATGGTCAGGAATCGAGCAAATCAAGTTATTTAAATTTTAATATCTCAGCAAAACGTGTAACGGATAAGAATAAGTTTTCATTTAGAGTAAGTTTTAATGAGAACAAGTCCACTTTTACTTTTGATGATGAAGATATTGTTGCTATAAATAACAGTAAATCGCTAAATATAAGTGATGTTATAAGCATTAATGACCATTGGTCTTATGGGTTTTTCGGTAACCTTGGCGCTTCTACATTTAGTAATTACGATTTATTTTGGAGGTTGAGACCAGCTATAGAATATAACTTTTTTAAGTATTCTGAATCTGCGAAAAAACAACTGATTTTATCGTATAGAAATGGCTTGTATTTTAATGATTACATAGAGCGCTCAGTATTTGCAGAAGAAAAAGAACTCTTGTTTCAGCATTCATTTTTAATTGGAGGTAGTGTTAGGCAAGAATGGGGAAATATTAATGGAGAAGCATCATTTAACCAATTTCTACATGATACAAATTTAAGATCTTTTGGTTTTTACATAGGAGCAAGTATCCGTGTTTTTAAAGGCTTCAATTTTAATGTAGGAGGGAATTACAGAATTACAAGAGATCAAATAAACATACCAGCTCTTGATGTAACTTTAGAGGATTTATTATTACAACAACAACAGCTACAATCTGGCTATAATTATTATGTTAGCGTGGGCTTTAGTTACCAATTTGGGTCTATCTATAATTCTATTGTGAATCCAAGATTCAACTTTTAGATTAAATTCATTCTAAATAATTAATATATAATACAGCACAGTTGGCAATACGCCAATTGCGCTGTATCTTTGTAAGACCATTTATTATTACAGTGAACTTTAGTGATAAATGGGATATTACTAACCATATAAGATTAGATCTACAATGAGCGGAATTCTAAATTCGTCGATTGGAAGAAAGTTTGCCATGGCACTTTCGGCACTCTTCCTAATGATTTTTGTACTACAACATTTTGCAATCAATATCCTTTCTGTAATTAGTCCAGACACTTTTAATGAAGTGTCTCACTTTATGGGAACATTTTGGGTGATTCAATATGTTATACAACCAATATTAATTATTGGTGTTATTTTTCATTTTGTAATGGGTTTTATACTCGAAATCAAAAATAACAAAGCAAATGGTGTTAAATATGCTAAAGATAATGGTGCTGCTAACTCTACTTGGATGAGTAGAAACATGATTTGGAGTGGAGGATTTATTCTGGTATTCTTAATCATTCACTTTATTGATTTCTGGTTTCCAGAAATTAATACAAAGTATATTATTGGAGACATGTCTGGGATGCATAATGGTGAGTTCAGATATTTTCATGAACTACAAGAGAAGTTTGTTCCTATATGGAGAGTCGCACTTTATACTGTTGGTATTGTGTTCTTGGCACTACACTTATTACATGGTTTCGATTCTGCATTCCAATCTATTGGAGCAAATAATAAATACACTAAAGGAATAAAGGGATTTGGAAAAGCATACGCAATTTTAATTCCATTAGGTTTTGTAATCATTGCGTTATATCACCATTTCAATCACATTCATTAATACTTGTAAAGTATGGCTTTAGATTCAAAAGTACCAAAAGGTCCAATTAAAGATAAATGGACAACCTATAAAGATAAAATCGATTTAGTAAATCCTGCCAACAAACGTCATATTGATATTATTGTTGTTGGAACAGGTTTAGCAGGTGGTTCTGCAGCAGCAACTTTAGCAGAATTAGGCTATAATGTAAAAGCGTTTGCTTATCAAGATTCTCCTCGTAGAGCGCACTCAATTGCTGCTCAAGGTGGAATTAATGCCGCAAAGAATTACATGGGAGATGGTGATTCTACATACAGGTTATTTTATGATACTGTAAAAGGTGGTGATTATCGTTCTCGAGAAGCTAACGTACATCGTTTAGCTGAAGTGTCTGGAAATATTATTGATCAATGTGTTGCTCAAGGTGTTCCTTTTGCACGTGACTATGGTGGATTATTAGACAACCGTTCATTTGGTGGTGTATTAGTATCTAGAACGTTCTATGCTAAAGGGCAAACAGGTCAGCAATTATTATTAGGTGCATATTCTGCAATGAATCGTCAAATTGCTCGAGGTAAGATTGAAATGTTTAACCGTCACGAAATGCTTGATGTTGTAAAAGTTGATGGTAAGGCAAGAGGTATTATTGCTCGTGATTTAATTACTGGAGAAATAGAACGTCATTCGGCACATGCTGTTGTTATTGCTACTGGTGGATACGGAAATGTTTATTTCTTATCAACCAATGCAATGGGTTCTAATGCTACTGCAGCATGGAAAATTCATAAAAAAGGAGCCTATTTCGCAAACCCTTGCTTTACGCAAATTCACCCAACATGTATTCCGCGTTCTGGAGATTACCAATCTAAATTAACGTTGATGTCAGAATCATTACGTAATGATGGTAGAATTTGGGTTCCAGCAAAAATAGAAGATGCTAAAGCAATTCAAGAAGGTAAATTAAAACCAACCGCAATTGCTGAAGAAGATAGAGATTACTATTTAGAACGTCGTTATCCAGCCTTTGGTAACCTTGTACCACGTGATGTAGCATCAAGAGCTGCAAAAGAACGTTGCGATGCTGGTTACGGAGTTAATGCAACAGGTGAAGCTGTATATTTAGATTTTGCTGCTGCTTTTGTACGTTACGGAAGTGAGCAAGCTAAAATTAAAGGAATTAAAAACCCTTCGGAAGAAGAAGTTATAAAATTAGGACAAGGAATTATTGAAGAAAAGTATGGAAATTTATTTCAGATGTATGAAAAAATCATTGCTGAAAACCCGTATGAAACGCCAATGATGATATATCCTGCAACACACTATACAATGGGTGGTGTTTGGGT
>NZ_JADGDZ010000103.1 GCF_016744625.1 Winogradskyella sp. | reverse complement strand
ATACCTAACAATTGTTTTAGGGCTTTATTCTCAAATTGTATTAGGCGTCATTCAAGTACTTAGCGCTTTAGTATTATTTACTTATTGGAAAAAGTTTTCCTCAAAAACTAAAGAGCAATTATACATTTATTGGTCAATCACAATTATATACGGTCTTTGTTGGTTATTTGATTGGAGAAATTTTGATAGCTCTTTCATAATAATCTTTGGAGTAATGGTTCTACCAATGTGTATTGCAGGATACTTTTTATATATAATTAATTCAATTAAAAGTCTTTAGAAATGAAAATACAAATTCCAAATTGGCTAATCATTTTAGGAGGATGTGGCCAAATATTCACAGCACTTATATATCCATTTATTAGACACAGAGTTTTTGATTGGTATACAGATGTAAAACAATTAAAACCTTTAAATCAAGAAATAGCTAAAACTTATGGACGTTATATACAAGGTTTAAACTTTTCATTTGGTTTAATTGCAATTCTTTTACCAAATGACTTGAAGAATGGAACCAATTTAGCCATTGCCTTAACAGGATTAATTGCAGCATATTGGGTTGGCAAAGTAGCAACTCAGATTGCTTATTATCCAATGTATCAAATTCCACAGAAAACTATTTTTAAAATTGGAAGCTATTTTATGAACTTTCTTTTCACACTCTTTGCTATAGTATATACTTGGTTGCTAATTCACAACATATAAATATCTAAATCATGAAAACTCAAACCATAGAATTCAAAAATCACTCAGAACAAAACAAAATAGAAATGATTGATTTCTATAACGAAGCTTCAGAAGATTACGAATTTTGGAGTAACGACTTTAATATGCATTTTGGGTATTTCATCCCTTTTAAAACTAATCCTTTTAAAAGAGATAGTATGCTCAACCAAATGAATGCTCAAGTCATAAAGCGTTTAAGAATCAATAATACTAAAAACAGGCTAATAGATTTAGGTTGTGGTATGGGAGGAACTATACGTTACGCGCTAAAACAATACAAAAATGTGATTGCTTATGGAGTCACACTTTCAGATTTTCAGGTACAACAAGGTAATAATCTATTAAAAGGAAAGAATGGAATCATTTTGAAAGAGAATTATAATAACACCTCATTTCAATCTAATTCATTTGATTCTGCGTTAGCGATAGAAAGCTTTTGTCATTCTGGTCATGGTGAAAATTCATTAAAAGAAGCACATAGAGTTTTAAAACCAGGAGGTCGATTAGTTATCGCAGATGCATTCTTAAAAAAAGAAATGAATGAGCTTTGCAAAGGTGCTGATTATTCTTATCGAAGCTTATGCGATCATTGGAGTCTAGAAAAATTAGAAACACATACTTACATAAAGGAGACCCTCAAAACGTTAGGTTTTGAAAATGTTAAAGTAGAAGATGTGTCTTTTAGAGTAGCTCCTTCTGTCCTCCATGTACCATTTGCAATTACAGGTTTTATTCTAAAAAAACTTTTGAGTTTTAAATCTATCAAAAGGGAAAGTTTTCATAATCTTAAAGGTTCGTTTTATGCTTTGTTAACTGGTTTACATATGAAAAGCTTTGGGTACTACATTATCAGTGCTACTAAAGAAAATTCTTAAACTAAAGGCTTAAATTACCATTCTAAAAAGACGATAATTTCTCGTTTTTTTATCCTATTTTTGGTTCAGCAATGAAAAACAAAAATGGCTAACCATCAAATAGAACCTAATAACTGGATAAAATTATATTCTGATTATCTCTTTAACTACACCATCACACGTGTTAGTGACAGAGAAACAGCTCAAGATTTGGTGTCAGAAACTTTTTTGGCAGGTTTAAAGTCTATGGCAAACTTTAAAGGTGAAGCCAGTGAACGCACATGGTTAATATCTATTTTGAAACGAAAAATTATTGACCATTACAGAAAAACAAATTCTAAAAAAGGTAAAGCCGAAGTTAGAATGAGTTACAATAGTGATTCGGATGCTGAAGGAGATTGGTTAGAAGAGCGAGTCGCTGATCCTTTTGATAAAACAGCAGAAGACAAATTAGAAAACTCAGAATTAGGTGATGCCATCCATAATTGCTTAGAAAAACTACCTGAGAAACAAGCTGAAGTTTTTAAAATGAAAACGATTTTAGGATACGATACAGAAACTATTTGTAATGAATTAAATATAACCGCGTCTAACCTTTGGGTAATTATACATAGAGCAAGAACTGCTCTTGCTGGTTGCATGGAAAAAAATTGGTTTTAATAATGAAGAAAAGTTTTTTATTTATAAGTTGTGATGAGGCAAAACATATTTGTGATAAGACACAATATGATGAAGCGACAGGATGGGAGCGAATTAAACTAGGCATTCGTTTATCTTGGTGTAAATTCACAAAAGCCTATTCTCAAAACAATAATAAACTCACTGAAGTTGTAGAAAAGGCAGAAGTAAATTGCATGAAAAAGGATGAGCGCGATAAGCTTCAAGATCAATTCAACAAAGAATTAGTAAAGCATCAATAAGATAATTAGCCAAACCATTGGTACACTCTCTACCCAAAAAGCACTGTAATATTTTGATTGCTTTTTATTAGAAAAAATCACAAATAAAAGCGTTACAAATAATACTATTAATGTTACCAATACAGAATTACCTGTCAATTCATCCTT
This sequence comes from Winogradskyella sp., assembly GCF_016744625.1. GTDB lineage: Bacteria > Bacteroidota > Bacteroidia > Flavobacteriales > Flavobacteriaceae > Winogradskyella. The sequence continues at coordinate 8,533 of NZ_JADGDZ010000103.1, read as the reverse complement.
AAAATATTCCAATACAAAAAACACCATCAAAAGTAAAATGCCAATAATCTTAGTGTTCTTAATCCCTATTTTTTGTGGTATTGTAGCCAATTTAAGACTATCATAATTGAGGTCTCTAATTTCAAAAGGCAGCATCAAAACAATTACAAAAACAAAACGTTGAACACATGTAATTACAACATCTGTATTCAAACTAATTTCATTATCAATTAAAGGTAAAAGGACTGTCGTAAATGTCCAAACAATTGCAATCACATATACTTTTAATCCTCCTATTTCTCTTAAGTTCTTTTGACTATCTCTAAAGTATCGCATAGGTATAAGAGGCATAGCATATAAGAAAGTTATAAGTCCGAATATTGAAAGTAATAAAAGAGTTTTCATCTCTAGCTGAAAAGCATAATAACCCATAGCAATAAATGCGATAAAAGAAAATATCTGAATCACTTTTAACCAGCGTGCTAAACTACGATGATGAAATTTTGCTACTCCAAAATACTTTACAAAATTGTAGCCAGTAATCGTTGCAAAAAATGCGAAGTATAGCACATTTTCATCATAATCTAATTCAAACTGAATTAGTGTTACCCATGTCAAAGCATATACTGCTAATGCAACATGAATACTACTATTGAGATAAAAGTTAAGTATACGTTTTAAGACCTCCACAATACAAAAATAGGCATTGTGTTAATAACCCATTATTATGGTTAAAAACTTTAATTCTCATTAACAAAATAAAAAGGCGAATTCCGTATTTTTGTATATCAAAAAAACAGCTAATTAAGGAATGAATACAACCTCTTTTGCACTTAGACATATTGGCCCAAATTCGCAGGACCAAAAAGCCATGTTAAATACTATCGGTATTACAAATATTGAACAGTTGGTTTATGAAACTGTACCTGATGATATTCGCCTAAAAAACGACTTAGATTTAGAGCCAGCCATGAGCGAACAAGAGTATTTAAGTCATATTTATGAACTTTCTAAACTCAATAAAGTTTTTAAATCATACATCGGTTTAGGTTATCATCCATCTAATTTACCTGCTGTAATTCAGCGCAATATTTTAGAAAATCCAGGTTGGTACACAGCATATACACCATACCAAGCAGAAATTGCTCAAGGTCGTTTAGAGGCGTTGTTAAATTTTCAAACTATGGTTATTGACTTAACAGGTATGGAAATTGCTAATGCCTCACTTTTAGATGAAAGTACAGCAGCAGCAGAGGCTATGAGTTTACTTTTTGCTGTTAGAGAGCGTGACCAAAAGAAAGCAGGAATTAATAAATTCTTTGTTTCTGATTTGGTTTTACCTCAAACTATTTCCTTGTTAGAAACTAGAGCTAATCCTATTGGAATTGAATTAGTTATTGGTAATGAAGCTGAGTTTAATCTTTCTGAAGATTTCTTTGGCGCACTATTGCAGTATCCAGGAAAGAACGGACAAATTACAGATATAAAAAGTTTTATCGAAAAAGCAAATGCATCAAGAATCAAAGTTGCAGTTGCTGCAGATATTTTAAGTTTGGTTACTCTTGAAGCACCAGGGAAATTTGGCGCAGATGTTGTCGTTGGCACAACACAACGCTTTGGAATCCCTATGGGCTACGGAGGACCACATGCTGCTTATTTCGCAACCAAAGAAGCTTATAAGCGCGATGTACCAGGTCGTATTATTGGAGTTACCAAAGATACTAATGGCAATAGAGCTTTACGTATGGCTTTGCAAACTCGAGAGCAACATATTAAACGAGACAAAGCAACCTCTAACATCTGTACAGCACAAGTTTTACTTGCTGTGATGGCAGGAATGTATGCTGTATATCATGGCCCAAAAGGTTTATCATTTATTGCAAATAAAGTAAGAAACTCTACTTCTACATTGGCTAATGCTTTAGAAGGTTTAAGTCTAGAACAAACAAATTCACATTATTTTGATACACTACAAATAAAAGTAGATGCTGTTAAGGTAAAGTATCAAGCGGAGAAAAAAGAAGTTAACTTTCATTATCCAGATACCAATACGGTAACGATTTCAATAAATGAAACGACAACAATTTCAGACTTAAATGAAATTATTTCAATTTTTGAAATCGTTACAGGAAATTCAACAGATAAAATTGAATCCATTTCAACAACTGATAACATTCCAAATCATTTGAAGCGTAAGTCTGATTTTCTAACATTTGATGTCTTTAATTCATACCATTCTGAAACAGAATTAATGCGTTATATAAAACGTTTAGAGCGTAAAGATTTAGCACTAAACCACTCTATGATTTCGCTTGGTTCTTGTACAATGAAATTAAATGCAGCCTCAGAAATGTTGCCATTAAGTTGGAGCAGTTGGGGAAATATACATCCATTTGTTCCTGCAGATCAGCCTATAGGATACAAATTAATGTTAAATGCTCTAGAAAATCAATTAACAGAAATCACTGGTTTTGCAGCTACTTCCTTACAACCAAATTCTGGTGCTCAAGGTGAATTTGCTGGGCTCATGGTTATTAAAGCTTATCATGAATCTCGTGGAGATCATCACAGAAACATCTGTTTAATTCCATCTTCTGCACATGGCACAAATCCTGCAAGTGCAGTTATGGCTGGTATGAAAGTCGTGGTAACCAAAGCTACTGACAACGGAAATATTGACGTAGAAGATTTAAGAGAAAAAGCAAAATTACACGCAGCTAATTTATCTGCTTTGATGGTAACTTACCCTTCAACCCATGGAGTTTATGAATCTGCAATTAGAGAAATAACGCAAATCATTCACGATAATGGTGGACAAGTCTATATGGATGGTGCCAATATGAATGCTCAAGTTGGTTTAACAAATCCAGGGAATATAGGCGCAGATGTGTGTCATTTAAATTTACATAAAACCTTTGCGATTCCGCATGGAGGTGGTGGACCAGGTGTTGGGCCAATCTGTGTAGCAGAACAGTTAGTTCCGTTTTTACCTGGAAACCCAATAGTAAAAACTGGTGGTCACCAGGCTATTTCAGCGATTTCGGCAGCACCTTTTGGATCGTCTTTAGCATGTATAATTTCTTATGGATACATAAAAATGTTAGGAGCAAAAGGCTTAAAACAATCTACAGAAACCGCTATTTTAAATGCTAATTATATTAAAGAGCGTTTAGAAGGTTTTTATCCAACATTATATACTGGCGAAAACGGAAGAGCTGCTCACGAAATGATTATAGATTGTCGTGATTTTAAAGCTAATGGTATTGAGGTTACAGACATCGCCAAACGACTTATGGATTATGGGTTTCATGCACCAACTGTATCTTTTCCTGTTGCTGGCACTATGATGATAGAACCAACAGAAAGTGAAAACAAGGCAGAAATGGACCGTTTTTGTGATGCCATGATTTCTATTAGAAAAGAAATTGAGACAGCTTCCAAAGATGAACCAAACAACGTTCTTAAAAATGCACCACATACGATGGATATGTTAACTTCTGACGAATGGCTACTACCATATACTAGAGAAGTTGCTGCATTTCCTTTAGATTATGTGAGAGATAATAAATTTTGGCCAAGTGTAAGACGTGTCAATGATGCTTATGGCGATAGAAACCTAATATGTAGTTGTGCGCCAATTGAGGATTATATTGATGCTTAATGGAAATGAAGCTTAATAAAAGCATTCTAAATGAGTGCTTTTATTCTGTTTTATAATTTATAGGTGCTATTTGTTACGAATTCAGTAAAAATGAACGGTTCAAAAGCAGAAAGCAATAAAAATTCTTTATTATTCAGTAGCTTCGTAACAATGAAATTGATATAAAATATAGGATGAGTATTAGAATTACAGGAACGGGAAGTTATATACCAAGTATTATTGAAAAAAACGAAGATTTTTATAATCACGAATTTTTAAATGCTGATGGATCCTCTATAAATAGTCCGAATGAGGTTATTGTAAAAAAGTTTGAAGCTATTACTGGCATACAAGAACGTCGCTATATTAAAGACAACCTATTAAATTCTGATATTGCTTTTTTTGCCTCTCAAAAAGCAATTGCCGACGCAAAAATTGATAAAGAAAGTATTGATTATATTATTGTCGCTCACAATTATGGTGATGTAAAACATAACACAGAACAGAGTGACACTGTACCAAGTATTGCTTCACGAGTTAAACATTTATTGAAAATTGAGAATCCTAAATGTGTTGGTTATGACCTGCTTTTTGGTTGTCCTGGTTGGATTGAGGGTGTTATACAAGCTAAAGCTTTTATAGCTTCAGGTATTGCAAAACGATGTTTAGTTATTGGTACAGAAACTTTATCTCGTGTTATTGACAAACACGATAGAGATTCAATGATTTATAGTGATGGTGCTGCTGCAGTTATTATTGAAGCATCGGATGAAGCTGGTGGTATTATTGCTCACGATAGCGCTACCTATACCTTAGATGAAGCACATTTTATTTATTTTGGTGAAACCAACAACCCGGAAATTACAGATCAACGTAAGTACATTAAAATGTATGGCCGTAAGATTTATGAATTTGCATTAACCAATGTGCCTCTTGCATTAAAATCGTGTTTAGACAAAAGTGGTCATTCAATTAAAGATGTTAAAAAAATATTGATTCATCAGGCTAATGAAAAAATGGACGAGGCTATTGTAAAGCGCTTCTACAAACTACACAATATGGAAATGCCAGATGGTATTATGCCAATGACCATTAATATATTAGGTAACTCTAGTGTGGCAACTGTACCTACGCTTTACGATATGATTTTAAAAGGTCAACTTGAAAATCAGGAAATTAATAAAGGAGATGTCATTATGTTTGCAAGTGTTGGTGCTGGTATGAATATTAATGCGATTGTTTATCAACATTAATTAAATAGATCCCAATACCTCGGAAAATAAATATGTACGAAAAAACTTTTCCTAATAAACGCTTCAAGCATACTTTAGAGTTTTTAAAAAAACATATAAATACATCAGAACCCATTTTAGATTTAGGTGTAAAAAACCCGTTTTCGGACATTATGATATCTGAAGGTTATTCAGTTGAAAATACAACTGGAGAAGATTTAGATGAAGATCATTCTACAATCAAAAATGCATCTGAAAAAGTCGTTACAGCTTTTGAAATATTTGAGCATTTACTCTCACCTTATGAAGTTTTAAAATCCATTAAAGCAGATAAATTAGTCATCAGTATTCCCTTAAGACTATGGTTTTCTCCCGCTTACAGAAGTAAAACTGATATGTGGGACAGACATTACCATGAGTTTGAAGATTGGCAATTAGATTGGCTTTTAGAAAAAACAGGTTGGAGCATTAAAGCAAGAGATAAATGGACTAACCCTGTAAAAAAAATAGGCCTTAGACCTTTACTACGACAGTTTACTCCAAGATATTATATTGTTTACGCAGAAAGAGTTTAACTTTGAGGAAATAGTTTTCAATTTGAATATCTACATTGTCATTCCTGCACATAATGAAGACCAATACATTGGTAAGACTTTACAATCTTTAGTTGAACAATCTCAACGTCCTAAAAAAATTGTTGTAGTTAACGATAATTCAAATGATAATACTCAGTCAATTGTTGAAGAATTTACTGGAAAACATAATTGGATTTCTATACTAAATATAAAATCTTTTGATGCTCATTTACCAGGTTCAAAAATTATAAACGCCTTTAATAAAGGCTTAGATACTTTAGATGACAACTATGATATGATTTGCAAGTTTGATGCAGATCTTATTTTTCCTAACAATTACTTAGAACAGATTACGAATCATTTTAAGGCTAATCCCAAATTAGGCATGACTTCAGGGTTTTGTTATATTCAAAAAAACGATCAATGGGTTTTGGAAAACTTAACTCGTAAAGATCATATTCGCGGAGCACTCAAGGCATATAGAAAAGAATGCTTCAATCAAATAGGACAATTAAAATCTTCAATGGGTTGGGATACAGTTGATGAATTATTAGCAAAATATCATGGATGGGAGATTTTAACTGATGAAACACTTTATGTAAAACATTTAAAACCAACTGGTCAATCTTATAATAGGGCTTCAAAACATCTGCAAGGTGAAGCTATGTACAAAATGCGTTATGGATTTTGGATCACTCTAATTTCAGCTTTAAAATTGGCTTATAGAAAAGGGAGTTTTAGATTGTTTAGAGACTATATGTTTGGTTACTTTATATCCAATTCTAAAGGAACTGAATTCTTAGTTTCTAAAGAAGAAGGTGAATTTATTAGAAGCTTTCGCTGGAAGGGAATTAAAAAGAAGTTTAGAAAATGAGATTCCTGCTTTCGCAGGAATTTAAAAACTCCAGTTTTTATAATTGCTAGACGCTTCTAATTTATTTTCTATTGTATTCTCTAATTCCGGAAAGAAATCAATTCCCGTTAATTTTTCTACCTCATCAACAGAAACCACGAATTCATATAATGGTAAATCAGAATCTTTGTGCTTCATCAAAAATGCCAATACTTTAATCTTTCCGTTAGTATTATCTAAAATGACTTTATAAAATTGATTTGGGACAGCGACTTCTTCGTCTCCAATAGTTTTAAGTCCATGCTTTAGAATGCCACCTGTAACTACAAAAACTCCATCATTTTTTCTCGCCCAATACCGTACTTTTTGTTCCAAGCGATTCCAAACACCAGCGTTAAATTCATGTTTTTGTGGGCTAATATTACTCGTTAAAAACGTTTCGTCATGTGCTTTCTTAGTAAATCTTCTATCACCTGCAGGACACAAATGCCCTCTATCATAACCCGATTTCTTATAATTTCTCCAATGCGCAGCTTTTGTCTTTACTGCTTTATCAATTTCAAAATAAGGTCTTTTATGATTTGTAGTACTTAAATGCGATGCTTTTAATTCATAAGCAACCCATTCAGCTTGCTCATATGGCTCGCTATAAGACAATGAATAATTTTGATGATGTACTATTTGACCTGTTGTGCTTGTAGGTAAAAAATACGCGTTAGTATTTTCTTTTGGTATTTCACCAGTTTTAATAATTACTAATTGCTCTTCTGATTTTTGATAATAATCATATGCATAAATAGCAACTAAAATAAGAATCGCAATGATTGAATAAATTTGTTTTTTCTTCAAAACAACTAATCTATAACAAAACCTAAAACGCTACCTGTAGCACCATTAGGAAAACTAATACCTAAAAGAGCAGACATTGTTGGTGCAATATCTGGTATCTCTGTTTTCTCATAAGTCTCACCATGTTCTATTCCTTTCCCAAAAAACAACAGTGGCACATGTGTATCATAGTTTAATCCACTACCATGAGTAGAACCAGTTTTACTATAAGAAATGTGCGCAATATCATCTACTAAAATAACATCACCTGATCGTTTTTGATTAAAACCGTTTTGTAACAACATTTCTATTCCTGTTGTGTAATTTGTTGTATTCATTGTTGCAGCTGTATAAACCTTAGCTGCATTCTTATAACCAATTAACTCATTAGCAATAGCATTCTGAACATCTATAAGATTTAAACCTAATGCTTTTACTTTCTTACGATCTAGAAAAACTTGATTATTGCTTATATTCTCTAAAACATCCTTTGTTCCATAAGTTTCAACTAAGAAATCTTGAAATTTTGCTTTCCTGTCATTATTATCAATATATCCTGCAGGAATCTTAACCGATTGCAAGTAAGCTGGTACATTAACGGCTCCATGATCTGCAGTTAAGAAAACTGTATATTCATCTTTTCCTACAGTCTCATCTAAATACTTAAAGAAGCGTTCTAAATCCTTATCCAAACGTATGTAAGTATCCTCAATTTCTTTAGAATTAACTCCGAAATTATGGCCTACATAATCTGTACTACTAAAACTAACGGTTAACACATCAGTAATTTCGTCTTCACCTAATTGCTCCCCTTTTATGGCAGCCATAGCAAAATCAGCCGTTAAACTATTTCCATAAGGAGTTGCTTTTAGAATATCGAAACCACGATTGTCTTTGCTCAAAGTTTTTAAATCATAAGGAAATGTGGCTCTATCTTTACCTGTAAATCCTCTTTCAAAATTATTTTCATCGCTTCCACTTTCAGTATAAGTAGAAATATCATATACTGTATTCCACGTTTTTAAATAAGATTCAGCAGCTTCAGAACTATTAAATTCAGTAACCCAATTTGGTAATGAATTCATGTAAAAGGAACTTGTAATCCAAGACCCTTCCTCTCTACCATGAAACCAATATGCCGCATTAGCTGTATGACCAGCTGGTAGAATAGCGCCTCTATCTTTTAATGAAACACCAATAGTTTTCCCTCGCATTTGTGTAAACAATCTATTCTCATCAGAAAAACTTGTTGTTAGCATTCTATGTGGTGACATTTTACCTGCTCTATTATCAGTACCAATAGGTTCTACATTATCGTCACCTGCACAATAAACAACTTTTTTCGTATCCTTATCATACCAATTATTACTTATAATCCCATGATATTTGGGTGTTGTACCTGTATATACCGAAGCATGTCCAGGAC
>NZ_JADGDZ010000102.1 GCF_016744625.1 Winogradskyella sp. | reverse complement strand
ATTCGAACCCCTGACCCCTTGGGTGTAAACCAAGTGCTCTGAACCAACTGAGCTAGTCGCCCTATTTATAAGGACTGCAAATATAGACTAGTTTTTAATATCACAAAAGATTTTTTACAAAAAAATTAAATTATTTCAGCCACAACAAAAGTGCTACCACCTACATAAATTAAATCGCTTTTATTAGCATTCAATTTTGCATAATTAAGCGCCTCATTAACACTATTATAAGATAGACCAATTAAACCATTCTCTCTAAAAACTGCTTTCAATTTATTAGCCTCTAATCCACGTTGTACATTTGGCTTACAGAAATAATAGGTTGCATTCTTTGGAAGCAAAGGAATTATTGAATTTAAGTCCTTATCATTAACAACACCAAAAACAATGTGAAGCATATCAAATACTTCAGATTGTAGTTGTTGCATTACATAAGTCAATCCTTCTTTGTTATGTGCAGTATCGCATATAATCATTGGTTGTGTTGCTAAAGCTTGCCAACGTCCTTGTAAACCAGTATTTTTTGTAACATTTAGAAGACCTTTCTTTAATTCTGATTCTGCAATTTTAAATCCTGAACGTCGCAAAATTTCAACAGATTGAATTACCGTTTTTACATTATGTATCTGATAAGAGCCTTTTAAATCACTATCATAAATATCCTTAACCAATTGATCAGCAAAGTAAATTTTAGAATTAGTAAATTTAGCTTTTTGTATAAAAACAGTTTCAGTTTCAGAATGTGTTTCACCAATAACTACAGGAAAATTTTCTTTAATGATTCCTGCCTTTTCTCTTGCAATATCTTCTAATCTATCACCTAAAAATTGTGTGTGATCAAAACCTATGTTTGTAATTATAGATAATTCTGGTGTAATGATATTTGTAGAATCTAATCTTCCTCCTAACCCTACTTCAATAACAGCAATATCAACTTTTTGTTTTGCAAAATAATCGAATGCCATGCCGACTGTCATTTCAAAAAACGACAAGCTATTTACATCGAAAAAGGTTTTGTTTCGTTTTATGAAACCTATAACAAATTGCTTACTAACAACTTTACCGTTTATTCTAATACGCTCCCTAAAATCTTTTAAATGAGGTGATGTATATAAACCAACTTTATAACCAGCTTCTTGCAGTACTGAAGCCAGCATATGACTGGTAGAACCTTTACCATTTGTACCTGCAACATGAATTGATTTAAATCGTTCTTGCGATTGATCTAGATGCTTAGAAAGTTTAAGTGTATTGGATAAATCTTTTTTAAAAGCAGATTTGCCTTTATTCTGATACATTGGTAATTGTTGGAACATCCAACTTACAGTATCTTGATAATTCATGAATTATTGACCTAGAGCGAAGTTAATACTTACAAAGCCAACTTGTATATTTGGTGCATCGTTATTAGGAGTAAACTTAAACGACAAAGCAGTTTTTCTTGCTGCTTCAAACAAACAACTCGTTCCGTTAGTACCTTTAATTCCAGGCGTAGCTTTTATAACTTTGCCATTTCTATTAACTCTAATTTCAACAACAACAAGACCTTCTACATTACACTCTTGCTTAAATTTTTTATTCGAAATTTTACCTCGCCCTCCTAAACCAAAACCAACTCCACCTTTTCCTGGTCCAGAACCTCCAAAATAACTTGGCGCATAAGGACTACCATCTAACTGTCCTTTATTTCCTCCTTGGCTATCTGGCCCTTCACCACCATCAGTATTTCCGTCAGAGTTTTTTACTCCACCTATAAGATTATCTAGTTTTTTCTTTTTCTCTTCCTCTTCACGACGTTTCTTTTCTTCAGCTTCTTGTTTTTCACGCTCTACACGTTCTGCTTCTGCCTTAACTTTAGCTTCAGCTTCTTTTTGCTTTTTTATTGCAATAGCTTCTGCATTTTCTGCAGTTATTACTTCTTCAGCTTTTGTATCAGTCTCAGTTGGCTCAACTTTTGATTCTTCAGGTTGAGATTCTTCAACAACTTTATCTTCAACTGCTTTTCTGGGTTCGCTTAATGGTTTGTTCCCGCTTCCAAAATCTGTAGTTCCAAAGTTAACAGCAACGCCATACTCTTCTGGCGGATCCATATATTGAGGTCCAACAACAAACAAAAGCAAGAGTAGAATCAGTGCAATAAGCCCTGTGATTCTTGCAGAATTACGTTTGTGTTTGGTATCTAAATATTTCACTTTATTATACTTTTATTAGTATAGTTTCAATAACAATGCCATTTAGTTTGGTTGCACTGCCAATATCACTTTAAACTTATTTCTATTTGCAATATCCATAACCTTCACTACATTTTCAACAGGTACAGATTTTTCAGCTCTCAATACAATTGTTGGAGACTCTTGCGAAGCCATTATCGATTTCAATTGGCTTTCTAAAACGCTTTCTCCTACACGTTTTTGATCAATATAATAGGTCAAATCTTTTTTAATACTAACTGCTGTAGACTTTTTATTCTCAGTCTTTCCGCTAGCCTTAGGTAAAATAATATCAATAGCGTTAGTACTTACTAAGGTAGAAGCTATCATAAAAAAGATTAATAACAAGAACACAATATCCGTCATAGATGCGAAATTGAATTCTGGTGTTACTTTATTTCTTCCTCTAATGTTCATATTAGATAGGTTCGTTTAAGTGATCTAAGAATTCAACTGAATTGGCTTCCATTTGGTGAACCACCTTATCAGTTTTCACTACAATGTGATTGTAAGCTACATAACCAACAATACCAACTATTAGTCCTCCTACAGTTGTCGTCATCGCAGTATATAATCCACTTGCTAAAACATCCATTTGAATAGATCCACCTGCATTGGCCAATTCGAAAATCGCAAGAATCATACCTACTACAGTTCCTAAGAATCCAATCATTGGTGCAACTCCAGATATAGTAGCTAATACACTTACGTTTTTCTCCAAACTGTAAACTTCTAATTTACCTGCGTTTTCAATTGCTGTGTTTATATCCTCTAAAGGCTTTCCAATTCTTGTAATTCCTTTTGCAATTAATCGTGAGACAGGTGAATTAACCTGTGCGCATAACATTTGAGCGGAGTCAATCTTACCATTACTAACATGGTCCTTAATCTGATTCATGAAATTTGAATCTGCTTTAGACGCAGCTTTAATAGCAAATATGCGTTCAAAATAAATATAGATTACCACAATTAAAAGAAGGAAGAGAATAAGAATAATTACTATTCCTGAAGTTCCTCCACTTGTGATTAATTCTATTATGGATAAGGTTTTTTCAACTGATTCACCATCAGTTAAAACTTCTGTTCCATCTTGAATATTACTTAGTAATATCATACGATAAGTTTTTAATTTTAAAGTTTGTCTAAATTATAACGTTAAGTTTTTTACTTAAGTATATTTAGAATATTGCTCTTGTTACCATAAAGGCAGCTGCACCAGCTAAAAAGCCAATTAATGCTAACCATGATATCTTTTTTAAATACCAGAAAAAATCTATTTTTTCCATTCCCATAGCAACTACACCTGCAGCAGAACCTATGATTAACATACTTCCACCTGTTCCTGCTGAATAAGCAATAAAATGCCACAATTCATTATCCAACGGTTCAGAAAACATACCTAAACTAGCCGCAACTAATGGTACATTATCTATCACTGCAGAACCAACTCCTAGTAATAAAACTACTAAATCCGAGACTCCTTCTGCATGCAATTCTGTTCCAAGCATTGGCATAGTATCTTGAAGTGTATTTGCAAAACCAAATAGAATTCCTAAAGATTCTAAAGCAGCTACTGCCATTAAGATTCCTAAGAAGAACAATATACTTGGTAATTCAATTTTAGATAATGAGTAATGTACTGGACTATGACTTGCATGTTCATGATGCTCATCAGATACTATTGTAGAAATTGCAAATTTCGAATTGCTATAAATTTCGGCGAATATAGCAACAACACCTAGTGAAAGCATCATACCAACATATGGTGGCAAATGTGTAATTACTTTAAATATTGGAACAAAAATTATCGCACCTAATCCTAAAAATAACATTGTAGAACTAAACTTGTTTTTTGGTTTGTTATCTGCTTCTTGCAACTCTAGAGTACCTTTAAATGGCTGAAGTAGTGACGCTACAAAAGTTGGTACAATCATACAAAGCAGTGATGGGATAAATAAATAAATTATTAATTTTCCTGTAGAAACTTTATCACCAATCCAAAGCATTGTTGTTGTTACATCACCTATTGGAGACCATGCTCCACCTGCATTTGCAGCAATAATAATTAAACCTGCATACCAAATTCTAATACTTCTGTCTTTTACTATTTTTTGAAGTATTGATATTAAAACAATCGTTGCTGTTAGGTTATCAATAATTGCAGAAAGTATAAATGCTAGTATAGAAAACATCCATAAAAGCTTCTTCCTACTATTAAAATTTACAGCATTCTTAATGGTAGAGAACCCATCAAAATAATCTATAATCTCAACTATGGTCATTGCTCCCAATAGAAACACCAATATTTCAGCAGTTTTACCCAAATGATGTAATAATGTTTCCTCCATCAAATGCATTTTTTCTTCGTGTGGAAGTAAACCAAAGTTATCCATTAAGCTATGTTTAGCCGAATCGAACCATTGTGAAAAGTCATCAATACCTAAAGAAATTAAAGCCCAACTTATAGCCATCATCACCAAAGCCGGAATTAACTTATCTATTTTAATATTGTGTTCTAAAGTTATGGCTAGATAACCAAAAACAAAAACGAGAATTATAACGGTTTCCATATTAAGGGGTATTTAGATTAATTGTTTTAGCGCAGTCTCAAAGGCTGTCTCGCTAATACCAATCTTTGTTGAATTATTTTTATGTACTTCTTTTAATGCTTTTCTAATCACACGAGAAGTGTCTTTAAAAATAGCTTCATCTGTCATTTGTACTTTACGTTCCATAAAATACGCGAAAACCCTTGCCATACCACAATTTGAAATAAAATCTGGTATTAAGCTCACCTTCTGATCCGTATGCTCCATTATTGGCCCAAAGAATATTTCCTTGTCTGCAAAAGGTACATTGGCACCACAAGTAATAACTTCGAGTCCTGTCTCTATCATTTGGTCAATTTGATCTTTTGTAACCAATCTCGAAGCTGCACAAGGTGCAAAAACTTCGGTCTGTAATGACCATATCCTTTTATTAATCTCAGTGAATGGTATTAAGTTATCAGCTACAAGTGTATTTCCTTTTTTATTAAGGTACAAATCTGTAATTTCTTTGAATGAGAATCCTTCTTCATTAATTAATCCACCAACTCTATCAATAATACCAACTACTTTAGCTCCCATTTGAGCAAAATAAAAGGCTGCAGCTGCACCAACATTTCCAAAGCCTTGGACAACAACGCGCTTTCCTTTTATAGAATCGCTATTGATATCATAAAAATGCTTTGCCGCAACTGCAACACCAAAACCAGTAATCATGTCTGCGACAGTATATTTTTTACTTACATCTGGTGAGTATTTTGTGTTCTCAATCACCTTAATTACTCCATGTCTTAACTGACCAATCCTATTAATTTTATCAGCTATTGTTGGTTTAAAGTGACCTTCAAAAACACCCTCTTGAGGATGCCAAACTCCACTTTCTTCAGTAATTGGAATTACTTCGTGAATTTCATCTACGTTAAGATCTCCGCCTGTGCCATAATAGCTTTTTAATAATGGGGATACAGCTGCATACCATCGCTCTAGCACACCAGTTTTTCTTGAATCTTGTGGATCGAAATTAATACCAGACTTGGCACCACCTATTGCAGGACCTGAAACCGTAAATTTAACTTCCATAGTCTTTGCCAAGGATAATACTTCATTTTTATCTAAGCCTTTGCGCATTCGTGTTCCTCCACCAGCAGCACCACCTCTAAGTGAGTTGATTACTGTCCAACCTTCTGCATCTGTTTCGGAATCATTCCAATGAAATACAATTTCTGGCGGCTTATTTTCGTAGGTTTGAAGTAACTTTTTTATCACTTTTTTGTTGTTTAATTAGTTGTAACAAATATAAAAAACAATCAAGGCTTAATATAAATTAAACATGATTTTTAGGAATTAATATTTTACCCGAAGAATGATCTCTTTTTGCACCTGTAACACTCTTTAAACAATTCACCTCATTTCTTTCTTTTAGAATCCCTAAAAGTCCAAAAATTAAAGCTTCTTTAAACTCGAGGATTTCATTTTTTGGGATTATAATTTCAGATTTTGAAAGCTGTTTTATTCTATCAATAAGAAAATCGTTGTAAGCACCACCTCCTGTAACTAAAATATCCGTTCCATCCTTATTAAGGATATTTGAAATTTGAAAAGCAACATGTTCTACAAAAGTTCTAAGAACATCTTCCATCTGGAGATTAAAAGATTCAATTAAAGGAAAAACATTCGTTTCTACCCACTCTAGACCTAGTGATTTTGGAGGTCTTTGATCATAAAAAGCAAGCTTATTTAATTTAAATAACAATTCTTCATTAATCGCTCCTTTAGAAGCTAATTGGCCTTTATCATCGTATTCTAAGTTTAACTTTGAAACATAGTGATTCAACACAATATTTACAGGACAAATATCATACGCAATTCTTTCAGAATGATCTTCAAATGAAATATTAGCAAAGCCTCCTAAATTTAAACAATAGTCATAATTATGAAACAATAATCGATCACCAATAGGAACTAAAGGTGCTCCCTGTCCACCAAATTCTACATCTTGCAATCTAAAGTCACATATCACTTTAGTATTCAATATATCTGCTAAAATTTGTTGGTTACCAATTTGAAAAGTTAAACCCTCTATAGGTTGATGTAGAGCAGTATGTCCGTGAGAAGCTATAAAATCAATTGTTTCAAGGTTATTTTCTTTTATAAAATCTAAAATTACAGTTGCTAAATATTCAGAATATGATTTATCTATTCTTTGTAATTCGTCTAAAGATTTGTTTACTAATTGACTCAAAGTCAATTTCCAATCCTGTGAATATTTTATAGTTTCGGAATGATGGATTTCAAATTCCCAACCTTTATTATATATATAAGAAGCATCTATGATATCAATACCATCAAGAGACGTTCCTGACATTACTGCTATAACCTTATAAATAGATTTTATCATATTAGTAAAAATAATATTACTTATTGAAAATACCGTAAGAAAACTTTATCTTTGCTTGAATTTTTTATCAAATCATTAATTAAAATTTTTTATGGACTTTAACTTAACAGAAGAACATTTAATGATTCGTGATGCAGCTAGAGACTTTGCACAAACCGAATTACTACCTGGTGTTATAGAACGTGATAATGCACAAACGTTTCCGGATGAATTAGTCCGTAAAATGGGTGAGCTTGGATTCCTAGGAATCATGGTAGATCCAAAATATGGAGGAAGTGGTATGGATGCTATTTCTTATGTATTAATTATGGAAGAATTATCTAAAATTGACGCATCCGCTTCAGTTATGGTTTCCGTTAATAATTCATTGGTTTGTTATGGGCTTGAATCTTATGGAAGTGAAGAGCAAAAACAAAAATATCTAACCAAGTTAGCCACAGGAGAAAGTATTGGTGCATTTTGTTTAAGTGAACCTGAAGCTGGTAGTGATGCTACTTCACAGAAAACAACTGCGATTGATATGGGAGACCATTATGTCATAAACGGAACTAAAAATTGGATTACAAATGGAGGTCGTTCTGATGTTTATTTAGTTATCGCTCAAACCAATAAAGAAAAAAGACACAAAGGTATTAATGCTTTTATTATAGAAAAAGGAATGCCTGGATTTGATATTGGCCCTAAAGAAGACAAATTAGGAATTAGAGGCAGTGATACGCATACACTTCAATTTAATGACGTAAAAGTACCTAAGGAGAATAGAATCGGTGAAGATGGATTTGGTTTTAAATTTGCTATGAAAACCCTCTCTGGAGGACGAATTGGCATTGCATCACAAGCATTAGGTATTGCAGCAGGTGCCTATGAACTAGCTTTAAAATATTCTAAAGAACGTAAAGCTTTTGGTACTGAGATTTGTAATCATCAAGCTATTGCTTTTAAATTGGCTGATATGCACACAGAAATTGAAGCTGCAAGAATGTTGGTAATAAAAGCTGCTTGGGATAAAGACCAAGGCAATAATTATGACATGTCTAGTGCAATGGCGAAATTATATGCAAGTAAAGTTGCTATGGAGCATACTGTTGAAGCAGTTCAAATACACGGTGGAAATGGTTTTGTAAAAGAATATCATGTTGAGCGTTTAATGCGTGATGCAAAAATCACTCAGATATATGAAGGAACTTCTGAAATTCAGAAAATTGTTATTTCTAGAGGAATAATTAAAGGGTAAACAATTAAAAATCATATTATTAAAAAGACTCAACATTTAGTTGGGTCTTTTTTTATACCAACAATATATTTTCCTCCTTAATAGAAATGGTTCTTTCCCATCTATACAATTCTATTTAAAATATCACCTATAAATAGACAACTTAAAGACACTCATCGACACTTGTTTAACAGTTGTGGTGGTGAAATAATACTAACGAAACAATTGTTATATGATTTGAAACACTATAGATGGTGACTATATTATTGTTTCAAATTACATCTATCCTAATGTTACATATGTGGCACTCTTTTTTACATATGTGATATCTGCTAACTGTAGTATAAGATAATTTTGAAAAAATTTAAAAGAACATGTTTACATCTTTTAAATAAAGACACCAAAGCATACAATTAAAACTTCAAAATTATGAAATCAAAAATCACATTATTATTATCATGTATTGCTTTCTGGTTTTCTAATGCTAACAACATTAATGTTAGTAATATTTCATTAGAAAACTTAAATGACCCTAATTGGGTTCAGGTCGAATTTGATTTAAGCTGGGAAAATTCCTGGCGATTAAGTGCAGGTCCATCCAATTGGGATGCTGCTTGGGTATTTATCAAATATCGTGTAAACAGTGGAGATTGGATACACGCGCAATTAAATTCTTCAGATTTTGTTGCTGCTACAGGTAGCATTATTGATGTTTCGAGTGATGGAACTGGAGCATTTGTTTACAGAGATGGCGATGGCAGTGGTGATTTAAACTTACAAAACATGCGCTTACGATGGGATTATGGAGCTATTGACACCAATGATATAATAGATATACAAGTATTTGCAATTGAAATGGTTTACGTTCCTGAAGGTGAGTTTGGTGTTGGTGGAACAACAGGAGATGAGATTGGTAAATTTTACTCCTCATTACCTAACATACCTTATAATGTATCTTCTGAAAATGCTATAACCGTTTCTAATAGTGTTGGAAATCTTTACTATGATAATGCTATGGGAAGCCCTGGAGATCAATTAGGTCCTATACCAACAGAATTTCCTAAAGGCTTTAATGCCTTTTATTGTATGAAATATGAAGTGAGTCAAAGTCAATGGGTCAGCTTTTTTAACACTCTAACTGAAACTCAAAAAACTGAGAATGATGTTACTGGTATTATAGGGAAAAATTCTGATGATGAATTTAGTAGAAATGCAGTTTCATGGATAGATGGTACTGCCAATGCTACAACTACTAATCCTGACATACCATTAAATTATGTTACAAATCTTAGAGTAGCTGCATATTTGGATTGGTCTGGACTTAGACCTATGACTGAATTAGAGTATGAAAAATCATGCAGAGGACCAATAGCTCCAAAAGCTGGCGAATTTGCTTGGGGAAATGCTAACGTATCAATTAATGAATATAACTATATCAATGAATCACAACCCAATGAATTAGTCACCAATCCTGAAACAGGAACAGGCAACATGGTATATGTCACAACAAACGGTACTCTTAGCGGGCCAAAAAGGTGTGGTATTTTCGCTGCTAGTGCCATCAATAAAACTAGGGAAGAAACTGGAGGAAGCTATTATGGAATTATGGAATTGAGCGGTAATCTATATGAACGCTGCATTTCTGTAGGAAACCCTGAAGGAAGAAACTTATCAAACATTAACGGAGATGGCATTCTTTCAAATGCAGGTTTGGCCAATGTTAGTACTTGGCCTTTAAGTAATGAAGGTTGGGGATTCAAAGGCGGATCATATATAAATCAAGCAGATTTTATACGAGTTTCTGATAGGAATGATGCAGCTAATGGCTTCAGTGGATCAAATAGCAGGATAGGCTTCAGAGGTGTAAGATCTGCTAATTAGATTGAATGAATCATGGCAAATAAAATATATATAATAATACTTCTAATCTCTAGTCTGGCAAATGCACAATATTTTGGTGGGTCAGAAGATGGGAGCGATCAGTCTACATTAACTGGAAGTAGATTAAACGGAAATATTGCATCTTTTTCAGTACTCTATCAAGGTAGTTCGGGTGACGGATTTGATATGCAAAATAATCAACTCATTCTTTCAAATACAATCTTTGACATATACAATGGTCAGTCTAGTGATGGTTTTACTCAAAAAACTACAGCATTAACTCTCTCAGGAAGTAAAATAAACAGTTTGTATTATGGGAATTCTGGTGATGGATTTTCTCAAAGCGATTATCAAACAGTTCTCAACGGACAAGATTTAACTATACTATTTTCTGGTAATAATGGAGATGGATCTGATAATGAACAAACTTTTGGCTTGCTCCTAGGAGGATTTATGAGTGATTTATTTAAAGGTGGAATTGGTGATGGATTTACTAGTGCTTTTAAACCTAATAATTACTTGTCAGGACTTATGTTAGTTCTCTTTAATGGCGGAAATGGTGACGGATTTGCAGTTAATAATTATACTACTGCACTCACTTTAGATATTGTAGAACAATTAATCAGAATGGAAGTATTACTATACCCAAACCCTGCAAGTCAAATTGTAAATATAAAATCTAATGATGGTCTTACAATTACTTCAGTAGAAGTATACGATATCTCTGGAAAAAAAATAAATATAAAACTGTCTAGAAACAATAGTTTAAATATATCAAATCTAGCAAATGGTGTATACCTATTGAACATCATCTCAGATGACAGAAGTGTTACAAAGAAATTAATAATCAAAAAATAATTTTATTACTAAATCAAAACCAGTATTTCAGTTCCATAGTTTAATTGATATACTGGTTTAAGTTTTTATAGAATTAATTACTAATTTTAGTTCAGCATAGGTATACTTG
>NZ_JADGDZ010000101.1:10159-11311 GCF_016744625.1 Winogradskyella sp. | reverse complement strand
TAAGCACATTACAACCCTATAATCATCAACTAGTCAAATTAAAAGAGTATATCTGCCTTTCAACGAATTAATTCAGCGAAACACCTTCTATGTACCTAAATTCGTAACCCCTTTCATCTATTTATTATTTCAATAACCCCAAGTCTTACCTAGAATAATTCTAAGATTGAATATATCTGATTTTTAATATTAAATGAAGCATCTCTCTACAAAGCTATTGATTGCAGTCTTAGGATTGTTTTTTATCACTAATTTTCATGCACAATCTGGTATCTTTGAAAGTTTTGTTATTTTAGATAGTGGATCTGGAAATAATTTATACGATTTATTTTCTCCAACCGATACAACAATAAATACTCCTGTATTTGATTTCAATGGAGCTTCTCTAGGAACTTTTGGAACATCAAATGGAACACTAATCTTAAATGGTGGTCAAAACAATATATGGAAGTGCAATGCAACTGATGATATTACTTCGGGCTGGTTACATTACATTATATACCAAACTGGAAGTAGACCTCTTACGCCTACATTTACAGACATCAATTTAAGCACAACCGTTAACACTTTTATTGGTGCTGCATGTGGTGGCAATGGAGATAACCAAGAATGGATTACGAACAATTTAAACACAAATTTATTAAATGGATTAGCTTCTGGAGATTACACGTTAGAAGTCTTAACACATGCTAATTATTCTATTAACGGAACAAATCAAAATCCACCTTATTATGTGAATAATAATGGAAACAACTTTACTGCTACTTTCAGGGCAGATAATCCTCCTATGGCAAATTGTATTAGTACATTAACAGTACAACTTGATGCTTCTGGTAATGCTACTATAGTTGCTTCTGACATTGATAATGGATCTACTGACGATTTTAGCACACCCACTTTAACTATAGATATTGATACTTTTGATTGTTCTGATATTGGAACACCTATAACTGTAACTTTGACTGCTGAAGATTCTCTTGGGCAAACAGATTCATGCACCACAGTTATAACTGTTCAAGATAATGTCACCCCAATTACACCAACACTTTCTGCTGTAACTGTAGATTGTAACGGAGCATTAACCGTTCCTACAACTACTGATGTCTGTGCAGGAACTATAACTGGTACAACTTCAGACACACTGTCTTTTGT
>NZ_JADGDZ010000101.1:0-10059 GCF_016744625.1 Winogradskyella sp. | reverse complement strand
TGAAGGTGGTAGCACTACAATCACGTGGACCTTTGATGATGGCAACGGAAACTCTACGACTGCAACTCAAGTTTATAATTACGACGATACTACTGATCCTGTAACACCAACACTTTCTGCTGTAACTGTAGATTGTAACGGAACATTAACCGCTCCTACAACTACTGATGTCTGTGCAGGAACTATAACTGGTACAACTTCAGACACTCTATCTTTTGTTGAAGGTGGTAGCACTACAATCACGTGGACCTTTGATGATGGCAACGGAAACTCTACGACTGCAACTCAAGTTTATAATTACGACGATACTACTGATCCAATTGCTATTTGTCAAAACATAACGATTCAATTAGATCCTTTTGGTAACGCAACAATATTAGCTTCTGATTTAAACAATAGTTCTTCAGATAATTGTGGAACGATCTCATTTTCTGCATCGCAAACTGCTTTTACTTGTGCAGATATTGGAACTAACAATGTATTACTTACTGTAGATGATGGTAATGGGCAAACCGATTCGTGTACCGCAGTTGTAACTATCGAAGATAATGTAAACCCAAATGCTGTTTGTCAAAATATAAGTGTTGAACTCGATGCTTCTGGTATTGCAAGTATTGTCCCTACAGACATTGATAATGGTTCTTCAGATAATTGTGGAATCTCATCAATGTCATTAGATATTACAACATTCAATTGTTCTAATATAGGAGCAAATACAGTAACCCTTTCAGTGAGAGACACTTCAAATCAACTCTCTACGTGTACAGCTACTGTTACTGTGGAAGATCCTGCTCAAAATGCAGTTGCAAACATTGTTGCAGATAATAATCCTATTTGTGCTGGAGAAGATGTGACTTTTTCGATAGACTCAACAATAGATAGTGGAGCAACTCCAATATATGAATGGTTTGTTAATGGTATTAGTGAGGCCGCTAATATTTCAACATTCACACCTATAAGTCCACTAAGTAATGGAGATCAAGTCTATGTTGAAATGCAATCAAGTTTATCTGCGTGTTCTATACCTAAACAGAGTAACATCATAACTATGACTGTAAATCCATTACCTATAGTTTCTGGTCCAGCTAGTCTTTGTATGGGTAGCAATGGATATTTAACACCTGGAACTTCAGGGTGGGTAAGTACATCTGGGTTTGCAACAGTCAACGGTTTTGGTACCGTTACACCTACTTCTTCAGGAATAGCAACTTTTACATTTACTGATGCTAATGGTTGTACTTCAGATCTTTCGATAACAATAAATGATTTACCTCTAATTGGTAATCTCCCAAGTGATAATGAAATGTGTGTTAATAACACACATACTTTATCACCAACTACGGGAGGTGTATGGACTACTACTGATACTAGTATAGCAACTATTACAAGTGCTGGTGATATAACAGCTATTGCTTCTGGCGTTGTAAGTTTTGTATTCACCGATACTAATGGCTGTAACGTGACAACAGCTTCTATTCAAGTTTTAAATATACCAGCAATAAATTCAATTACAGCATCAAATGATCCTGTTTGTGCTGGTGATCAAAGTATATTAACGATTAATGCAGTAGGTGCTGGTGACAAAACAACTCTTATTAATTATAATTTTAATTCAGGAGATAATTACAGTGAATTAAATGGTCAAGAACCTACAGGTATAACATCTAGTGTAAATGGAGCTTTTCCATTTATTAGACCAAACCAAGAGGGCGTTGTAACTTTCCCTGGTGCTTTTACACAAAATACTATAGGTGGTGGTATATTACGTCAATATGATGACTGGCAAGATGGTGATTTCTTCTGGACAGGTGGCGCTGATGATAGTGGCTATTGGAGTTTTGACATAGGAGGCACTAACTTACCTAACTATCAGGACTTTAGAATTTACTTTCAGATTAGAAGAGTTTCAAGTTTAGGACTAAATAAAAGTGCTACTGTAGACTATAGAGTAAATGGAGGTACTTGGGTAACAAATTTCACAACTGTACAACTACCTACTGGTGCTAACAATTGGATTCCTGTAACTTTTACATTACCTGCATCAGTGGATAATCCTAATAATTTAGAATTAAGATTAAATGTGAATGATGGATCTGATTTTAATTGGGAATATGATTCTGCTACGGATACTTATAATGCATTTAATGAAGCCACTCCACATGTCCATTTAGATAACTTTCAAGTTCAGGGAACTACTGCAATAAACCCATTTACTTATTCATGGACTGCAAACACAGGATTAGATGCTGGTTTACCTGCAGGTTCAAATACACCTTCTTATACTAATGACCAAATTACTGTTACTCCAAATGTAACAACAGATTATACTGTTACAGTATTGAATAGTAATGGTTGTTCTGAAACTCAAACCATAACCGTAAATGTTTACCCTTCTCCAGATATAACAGTTTCTGTAGATTACTGTCCTGCAGATGATCTAAGCACTGCACAAGATGAGAGTAACATGGTTCAATTAGTAGCCAATGCATCGCTCCCAATTAGTTCTTGGGAATGGATTACAGGTGAGACGACCCAAACGATATATGTTGCCACTGCTGGTAATTACCAAGTTATTGGTACAACACCAAATGGCTGTTCAGAAGCTTATACTATAAGCGTAGCTCAAGAGCTTATAGTCAACGGAAATTTTTCACAAGGAAATGTTGGTTTTACAAGTGATTACAATTACGTAGCAGATCAGCCAGGACTTGTGCCAGTTGGGCAAGGTGAACTTTTTGATGATTCTGGAAATAATGGATACTCTATTGCTCAAAATGGACAAGATGTGAATATTAATTTTTGGGGACTAGACCATACTAGTGATGGTGCACCAAATTTTATGATCGTTAATGGACATGGTAATACTTTGGCTGTATGGAAGCAAACTATTACTGTTGAACCTAATACAGATTACTTTTTCTCGGCTTGGGCAATGAGTTTAAATAACATAGGACCTTTTGCACAATTAACATTTAACATAAATGGTACTAACGTAGGATCTGCTCCAGTACTAACTGCTCACCCAAATGATAATAATCCAGGCTCAGATAATTGGGTACGCTTCAATGGTATATGGAACTCAGGTGCAAACACCTCTGCAAATATTGAAATCCAAAATTTACAAGCTTCAGCAAGTGGAAATGATTTTGGGTTAGATGACATTGCATTTGCGACCTTATCAACTTTTATCAATTTAACATCAGCTGTTGGTACTGTTAGTCAAACAGTTTGTCAGAACTTACCAATAGTAGATATTACCTATGATGTTGGTGGAGGCTTAACTGCACCAAGTATTATAGGATTACCTACAGGTTTGACGACCTCTTTCGATGGTCTAGAATTTATTATAAGCGGTACTCCTACAGAATTCGGCACTTTTAATTATACGTTAACAACGACCTCAAGCTGCGATATAAAATCTGCAACTGGTACTATAGTAGTCGAAGAAGCTCCAGAAGTCGTTATACAAGTAATCTCATCACCTATTTGCTATGGTAATGGTAACATAGCTGTAAATTCAACATTATCAGGAAGTGCTTCTTCTGGTACTTGGACTACATCTGGCAACGGAAACTTTACAGGGATTTCAGTAGATGGATCAACAGGAACCTATAATTTTGGAGTAAATGAATCTGGCACTATTACATTAACATTCACCTCAAACGATCCTATTGGATCATGTGTAGCAGCAATAGATACTTATGATATTGAGATAACACCTTACTTCATAGCAAATGCAGGTGTTAACATAGACAATTCTGCAGCTAGCTGTGCTGACCTTAGTGTGACTTTGGCAGCAAACAATGTTGCAGGTCAATGGTCTGTTACTTCAGCTCAAGACCCAAGCACTTATTTTTTCTCTGATATCACTACATATAATTCTACGTTTACTGGAGAAAGTGGAGAGAACTATACTTTACAATGGGAAGCTACAAACACTGGTGTTTGTAATAATACTACTGATGTAATAACAGTAATCTTTGCAGATTGTGGTAACAACCTTGTGTTTGATGGTACTGAAGATTATATAAGTTTTGCCAATAATTACGATTTAAACGCTACAGCATTCAGTATTGAAGGATGGATAAATCCAGATAATCTTAATGGCACTAAAACTATAATTTCTAAAAGGAATAGCACTAACTTAAATTCTGGTTATGATTTAACTTTAATTAATCATAGGCTTTATTTCCGCTGGAATAATCAACAAATGTTTTCTACTGCAGTGATAAATAATAGCAAGTGGTATCATGTTGCAGTAACATTCGATGGTGCAAATACTTATACGATGTATATCGATGGTTTTGAGGTTAGAACTAATTCGACTGGGTCGTCTCCAGCTGTCAATTCTAATAAAAGTATGATTGGAGCTATGGATACAACAAATAATAATCCTATAAATTATTTTAATGGTGCTATAGATGAAGTTCGTATTTGGAATACTGAATTATCAGAAAACCAAATCCGTGAAATGATGAACCAGCAAATTGAAGCAAATGGCACTAACGTAAGTGGTGTTGTAGTTCAAATGGATATCACAGGTTTACAGTGGAATAATTTAGTTGGTTACTATCAAATGCTCATTGGACCACAATCTAATATTGCAAATGGTAACATTCAAGACATCTCAACTATTTCATCAGTACAAGGTAAACTCAATAAAATGACTGGCGCACAGGTAGAAAATGCTCCTATTCCATATATATCAGGAGCAAATGGTGATTGGGATAATCAAGCTACTTGGTTAAACGGTTCTGTTCAGCAAATTCCTAATTCAAGAACTAACAGTATTACAGGAGCAGAGCAAACTTGGAATATTGTAAGAATAACAACAGATGTAACTACTAATAGACCTAATATTATAGGAAGCACAACAATTAATGGCTTATTTATCGATAACAATAGATTAAGCATTGGTAATGATCAATCCATTTATGTTGAAAAGTATATAAAGATAGATGGCACATTGAATTTAGTTGGTGAGTCTCAACTTATACAACCAATGGGAAGTATTGTAGATTATACAGGAACTGGTCAATTAGAGCGCGATCAGCAAGGCACAGCTAACCTTTATAATTATAACTATTGGACGTCTCCAGTAAGTAGTAATGGAACAACATTCACTATTGCAGGTACTTTGTATGATGGTACTACAGTTTCAAATCCACAGCCATTAAATTGGACAAACTCTTTTGATGCAGATCCATCAACAACACCAAAAACACTAAGCCGCAGATGGTTATATCTTTATGAAAATTATCTAGAAAACTCTTATGCAGACTGGAATTTAATTGACGAAAACAACAATATCCCTGTTGGTTTAGGTTATACCATGAAAGGAAGTGGAAGCCCAAGTGCAAATCAAAATTACACCTTTGTAGGTCAACCAAACAATGGCACAATTTCATCACCTGTATCTGCTAATTTCCAAGCCTTAATTGGTAATCCTTATCCTTCTGCAATAGATGCCAATACTTTTATTCTCGATAATAGTGCTGTATTGTTAGATGGTGCACTTTCATTCTGGGAACACGCTCCATCAAATGGCACTCATCTTTTATTAGAATATCAAGGAGGTTACGCTGTACGTAACTTATCTGGAGGTTTGCCTGCTGTTTCACCACCAGAAATTAATGGTGAAGGAAACGCAAACCAAATACCTGGTCGTTATGTACCAGTCGCACAAGGGTTTTATGTTACAGGTAATGCTACAGGTGGTACAATTACTTTTAATAATACACAGCGAATTTTTAGAACAGAAGCAACAGCAAGCTCAGTATTCCTTAGAAATGCTACAGCTACATCAACTACTGATGATAACGATACTTTAAATAAATCCGTAAGAATTGATTTTATTACACCAGAAAATGCGGTTAGACACCTATTACTGGCATTTATTGAAAATGGCAATGCTACAGACGCTATAGATTATGGTTACGACGCTCTCAATACGGAAAGTTTCCCTAACGATATGTCTTTTAGTATTGAAGATGAAAAATTCTTAATTCAGGGAGTTGGAAATTTTGATGTTACAAAATCTTATCCTTTGGATATTGACATCACTAATGGTGGACCAATACAAATTGCCCTTAATACGATTGAAAACTTTGAAGAAAATATTGATGTTTTTATTTATGATGCTTTATTAGAGAACTATACAAGAATAAATAATTTAAATTTCCAATTAACTCTAGAAGCTGGTAATTACAGTAACAGGTTCTATTTGGTATTCCAAGAAGATACAACACTATCGATTATTAAGCAAAATACTAATGCTATAGCTGTAAACTTTCTTCAAAACACAGATGAAATCTATATTAAAACACCTAGCGGAATTGATGTGAAACAATTGTACTTAATTAATATTTTAGGGCAAACAGTTGCCTCATGGAACTCAACTAATTTACCGTTATCTAATGAAATTAAAGTCCCTGTGAAGGATGTTTCAGAAGGGAGTTATGTGTTAAAAGTTGAAACTAACTTTAGTACAGTTAATAAGAAGATTTTAATTAAGTATTAGATAGTTCTATAATTTAATTAGAACTAAAAAAAACCTCATGTTTCTGAGTTTTTTTTTATTGCGCTTAAAGTGTTTGTGCATGGTTAGTTGCTTTGAGCTCTAAGATAGCAAAAGGAACTGCACAGAGGAAATTCAGCAGAATTTCCGTGAAACTCTTTAAACACTATCCATGTAATTAATTATTCACGGTGTTGTAAATAGTTTTTTATTTTGGTATTGTGACTTTTAAGTCAATATCTTCGATAGTTTCTAGTTTATATTTCACATATCTTCCACTGATATTTGTTCCTTTCGCTTCTAAAATTATAAAGTTAAATGGTGGCTTTGTCTTATTATATAATTGTGTCTCAAGTGCTGAGAGTTTAAATACAGAGAAATAATTTTTGCCTGTTTCTTTTATTATGAACTTGTATTTCGCAACTTTCTTGTTTCTGTTATTTAGAATTTTAAAGGTAATCTCTTTAGTTCCTTTTTTTTCTTTTATTTCAGAGAATTCAAATTTATTTTCAGTGACGTTTTTTGTCATATTCTTTGTTTCCATAAAATATAATTTTAAGGAATCTGATTTATCAATATGAAAATAATGTACTTTATTTTCTTTTGTATCAAATATTCTAGATATAAGAGAATCGTTACGGTTATGTATCTGCATATGATACGAATCATCTTCAGAATTGAATAGATCAGTATGTTCCTGATTCGGAAATATTTGAGTAGAAAAACTATTCTTTACTATTTTATCAAATTTATAGTTTTGACTGTAGCATATACTTGCAAATAATAAAAAAAGTAGAGAAAATATCGTTTGCAGTGGTGTTTTCATAAATTATTTATAATGATTTGATATGACGTCATTTTAATGACTTATATCAAACGTTACTGAAACAAGTTCAGCACGTGTAGGCGAAGTTAGTTTTTCTAAAGTAAAAAATCAATACGTAGAACTACGTAATTCTAAAGAAATTTCTCTAAGTCCACCTCATTAATCCCGCCATGAGAGGCATGTGCAACCACTACTCCATTTTTCAAAACTAGTAATTGTGGAGATTGGTGCATTACTTGAAATTTATATCCAACCTCATTAGAAACATCTCGATAACTTAATAAATCTAAATAATACAAATCCGCATTACTGTTTACATCATAAGCAGACACAAACTGATTCATTACCATTCTACTAATTCCACAACGCGTAGAGTGTTTAAAAATAAGCTGTGTTTTGACTTTAGACTGTTCTGTAATTTTATCTAATTGGTTAACTGCATTTAAAGGCAACCAAGGCAATACTTTTTCTTCTTTTGATTCTGATGAACCACTAAATATTTTATTAAAAATCCCCATAACTTATATACGATTGTAATTAGTAAGTCGTTAAGACTTATAAATCTTACAAACTGACGAAACGTCACGTAACCACTAACAAAATCAGTCATTTTGTCTTGCGGAATGCATTGGTAAGATTATTGACTAAAGATAAACAAACACAACAATAAAACAATGTTCGTTTGAGCTCAATTGAAAACTTTAAACCTTTCGACTGCGCTCAAGGAGACAAAAAATAAAATTAAAAGATGAACTTTAATAATTATACAATTAAATCACAAGAAGCCATACAGCAAGCTCAACAACTTGCTCAAGGTTTTGGTCATCAACAAATAGAAAATGAGCATATTTTTAAGGCTCTTTTTAATGTTGATGAGAACGTATTGCCATTCCTTCTAAAGAAATTGAATGTTAATGTATCTATACTTCAACAAATATTAGATAAAGAGCTCGAAAGCTTTCCAAAAGTTTCAGGTGGAGATATTATGCTCTCTCGAGACGCTAGTAAAGCTCTAAACGAAGCATCAATCATTGCTAAAAAAATGAATGACGACTTTGTGTCTATCGAGCATTTAGTATTAGCTGTATTCAAATCTAAAAGTAAAATTGCACAGATTTTAAAAGATCAAGGAGTCACAGAAAAAGGCTTAAATACTGCTATCGAAGACTTACGTAGAGGAGACAGAGTAACATCTCAAAGTCAAGAAGAAACCTATAACGCGCTCAACAAATATGCTAAAAACTTAAATCAGTTAGCAAGAGATGGCAAATTAGATCCTGTTATTGGTAGAGATGAAGAGATACGTAGAATCCTTCAAATTTTATCGCGTAGAACCAAAAACAATCCAATTTTAGTTGGTGAACCAGGAACAGGAAAAACTGCTATTGCAGAAGGTTTAGCACACAGAATTATAGATGGAGATATTCCAGAAAATCTAAAAGACAAACAAATTTTTGCATTAGACATGGGATCTTTAATTGCTGGAGCAAAGTTTAAAGGCGAATTTGAAGAACGTTTAAAAGCCGTTATTAAAGAAGTTACTGAAAGTGATGGAGATATCGTCTTGTTTATAGATGAGATTCATACTTTAGTTGGTGCTGGTGGTGGACAAGGCGCAATGGATGCTGCCAATATTTTAAAACCAGCTTTAGCACGTGGAGAACTAAGAGCTATTGGAGCAACCACCTTAGATGAATATCAAAAATATTTTGAGCAAGACAAAGCCTTAGAACGTCGTTTTCAGAAAGTAATCGTGAACGAGCCAGATACGGAAAGTGCGATTTCTATTCTTAGAGGAATAAAAGAGAAATACGAAACACACCATAAGGTTCGAATTAAAGATGAAGCTATTATTGGTGCCGTAGAGTTATCGGAACGTTACATTACCAATAGATTCCTTCCAGATAAAGCCATTGATTTAATGGATGAAGCTGCTTCTAAATTAAGAATGGAAATCAATTCTAAACCAGAGGAACTAGATGTGCTCGATCGTAAAATAATGCAATTAGAAATTGAGCATGAAGCTATTAAACGTGAAAAGGATGAAACCAAATTAAAAAGCTTAAAAGCGGATTTGGCCAATCTTAAAGAAGATCGTAACGAACTTAATGCGAAGTGGAAATCTGAAAAAGAAGTTGTAGAGAATGTTCAGAATATAAAGCAAGATATAGAAAACTATAAGCTAGAAGCTGAACGCGCTGAGCGTGAAGGTGATTATGGTAAAGTAGCAGAAATCCGTTATGGAAAAATAAAAGAAGCTACTGAACAGCTTGAAAAATTTCAAAAACAATTATCAGAACAACAAGAAACAGCCTTAATTAAAGAGGAAGTCACTTACGAAGATATTGCAGATATCGTTGCTAAATGGACAGGAATACCTGTAACTAAAATGATACAGAGTGAGCGTGAGAAGCTTTTAAAATTAGAAGACGAATTACACAAACGTGTTGTTGGGCAAGAAGAGGCTATTGAAGCGGTTAGTGATGCTGTAAGACGCTCTAGAGCAGGTTTACAAAACCCACAAAAGCCAATTGGAACCTTCTTATTCTTAGGAACAACAGGAGTTGGTAAGACTGAATTAGCAAAAGCTTTAGCAGAATACCTATTTGATGATGAAAATGCGATGACACGTATTGATATGAGTGAGTATCAAGAACGACATGCAGTAAGTAGATTGGTTGGCGCGCCTCCAGGATATGTTGGTTATGATGAAGGT
>NZ_JADGDZ010000017.1:53924-54219 GCF_016744625.1 Winogradskyella sp. | reverse complement strand
ATTTAGCACCTTCTTAGTAAGTCTAAGGGTTGCTAAGGTTTCAAAGGGTCTAATCCCTCCACCTTTCTTGATAACATTTCAGTAAGTGCTTTGAACTTTGTGAATACAAATATTGTTTCAGAATAATTCAAAAGCAAATTAAATCATAAAAAAAGTGAAATAAATTTACATTTCATTTAATTTATCTACTTTTGTACATCAAAAATTAGAGGAAAAATTTGTCTGATTGCAACCTCTGGCGCTGATATAATTCAGCCGAAACAAAAATGCTAAAGCAGTAAGTTTAGTACTTCTC